>JAYWEG010000136.1:0-4637 GCA_043779445.1 Bacteroidota bacterium | reverse complement strand
TGCAATAGTTTTTAATCTAAAAAATGTACTCAATCCCGAGGTTTATTTGTATTATCCCTTGCGAATCTCCACTACCTTTTTAATTTGTTGGGTAGCGTATATTGGGTATTTTAAATACAATTTGATAGTCGATCGAATCGAAATTAGAGCATTAATTTCAAAGGATGAAAGATATGAAGTAATCGTAGATAAGGTAAAAAAAGAAGAAGAATTTCTTTTTATAGAACAATACATTAATAAGCATAAATGTTATTTGAATCCCGATTTTAGCCTTGAAGAATTTGTTTTGAAAACAAAAATAAACGGGAGAAAAGTGTCCGAAATTTTAAAAACCAATACAAATTCTACCTTTGTAGAATACATCAATGGTCTTCGGATCGAAAAAGCCAAAAAATTGCTACTAGATAAAAAATACAACAGCTATACCATTGAAACTATGGGACTAGAATGTGGATTTAACTCCAAATCAACTTTTTATAGAGTCTTTTCTAAATTTGTTGGAACGACTCCCACAAACTACATCAAAGAAAACAAAACTATTTTGCACCAGTAACAAACCATTTTGTATCGGTGATAAATCATTTTGCATAGGTAATAAATCATTTTGCATCGGTAAAAAATCATTTTAGAATGGGTAATAATCATTATTGGATGGGTAAAAATCATTTTAGAATGGGTGAAAATCATTTTAGAATGGGTTAAAATCATTTTAGAATGGGTGAAAATCATTTTAGAACGGGTAATAATCATTTTAGAATGGGTAATAATCATTTTTACCCAGTAAAAAATCTCTAAAAACTGTCCCATTATCTGTAAATGTGTCCTAAATTATCCAAATCACATTTTTTGAGCAAGATGTTTTTTAAATACAATAAAATTTCACAATAAACTCTTTTTGTCAATAAATACGCTGATTACACGTCGAAATCAACTAAAAAAAAACTGTCCCATTTTCTACAAATTTGTCCTAATTTATGTAAAACGCAGAAAACGGGACATTTTATTTTTTTGATGGTTTTAGATTTGTGAAATAATTTAACAAAACCTCAAATGAAAAAGCAATTATTTTTTACCACGTTAGTAGCATTAGTATTTTCGAATTTAGGAATGTCCCAAATTAAATTTGGTGTAAAAGGTGGATTCAATTTAGCAGATGTAGAACAAGGTGTTCGATTCACTGGCGAAAGTACAACACAAAATGTAACAGTCGTGAATGGCGGTAATGGCCAACAAACAGGATCGCAAACCACAACAATAGAAACATTTGATCAAACTATTTATGTGAGCACTTCTGCAAAAATTAGTTTTTATGCGGGAGGATTTGTGGAGTTTCCAATAAACAAAAAAAAGAATTTATTTCTGAAAACCGAACTCTCATATTGCCAAAACGGAGCAACTATTGATAAAAAAGAAGCAAACCCAGATCAAGAAATTTTTTATACTACTGATGGGGGTTATTATACTATTGGTCAATTGAACCTGCCATTGTTGATTAAATTTGTTACCAATAAAAAAATTGCCTTAATTGGAGGTTGCTATTTTGGAACTATTCTTTTAGCAAAATCAACTGCAGCAAATGGAACTTCTGTTGATGAAAAATCGAAATTCAGAACTTTCGATTTTGGATTAGAACTCGGTGCTTCCTATCCAATCAATAAAAATATTAGCCTTGATTTGCGCTACAATCGAGGCATCGTTAATGTAAGTTCCATTCATGAAAATTTTGGCTTTTTTCAGTCAACGGGTTTATTTTATAACCGAACATTTCATCTAGGAGTTGAATATCAATTTTAAAAAATAATATTATGAAAACAAAGAATTATGAATACCAAAAAATCAAAATAAGGATTAGAAAAACAATTGTAATAGTAATTTTTCTTTCCTTTTATTCTATTTTTTCTCAACAAAGAGGAATTAATATGATAAATAATAAAAGCAAAGACACTATTTTTCTTGTTGAAAATAGGCGAATAAAAATTTAAACTAAAACCGGAGAGCATTTAGCAGGAAGATTCACAGTTGTAAATGATTCGGTTATTAGCATAAAAAACAAAATTGTACAACTGGATTCTATTGTAAAAATCAGAAAAGCCTCAATGTTCTCTGCAATTGCTAGCCCAATAGCAATAACGATTGGGACAATTTTTTTAACTGGCGGAATAGCTGGTGCTGTAGTTGGAGGCTATGGTTACATAGCAACTATTGTTTTTGTACCATCAGGTTTACCACTTTTTATTGTTCCGCAAACCGCAAACAAGCACAATGTAAAAAAATGGAAATATGAAATTATATATTTAACAGCACTAAACGATAAAAAAACTGTCCCATTTTCTGTGAATGTGTCCCATTTTCTGCAAAATGCAGAAAATGGGACACATTATTTTTTGAACTTACATAAATTTGCGCTATGTTATTATCAAAACACCAATAACCTTTAATACTAATAATTATGAAAACAATTTTTTTAACCTTTTTAACTTATGTTTTGCTCGCTTCGTGTAGCAAAGACGATAAAAAAGCAGATGTTGATAAAACTTTTCAACTACCAGCAGAAACGCAAACTGGTGCCAACACGTTTGGATTGACTATCAGAGGAAAAGTATATGTACCTCGAGACCCTACTGGTGTAAATGTTGGTGGAGCGACCGCAAAAGGAATGAGATTATACTCAGGATTAAAACATTTCATAAAAACGAGAATGCTCGAGGAATTAGACTTTATATCACTAAAAATCAAATAGAATCTTTGGGCGAAAAAATAGAGGTAAAAAGCAAAGTTGGAAAAGGAATAACTTTTAAAATATATTTCAAATAAATTAATTCTAATTTATTTTTACTCCTTTATAAATTTCTTCAATAAACATTTCAATTTCTACTGTTTCAATTTTAAAACATTGATCTAAATTATTATATTCTGTTAATTGCCAACTATTGTCTTTGTTTCGAATAAATTTTTCAACCATTATATTTTCAGAATCAATTAAAAAATATTCTTGAAGCGTTTCAATTTGTCTATAAAGTGTGAATTTCCCGCCTTTATCATAATCTCGAGTAGATTTTGAAAGTATTTCAATGATAACTGATGGATTGGTAACCGTATCAAAATTATCATCGGTTGTTTTAATTTCTCCACAAATGATGCTTAAATCAGGATAAGTATATAATGTACTTTTTGGAATATGAATTCTCAAATCACTTCCAAATGGTTCGCAACTTTTACCGTTTAGTTTTACTGCAATATCAACAAGAATGTTTTTTGAAATTTTATTGTGAGGTATTGATGCACCACTCATCGCAAATATTTCCCCTCGAAAATATTCGTGCTTGTCTAATGCCAATCTTTCTGCTTCAAGATATTCTTGTTGTGAAATAAATTTAGTTTTTGGAAATCCCATTTTGAAAAAATTTATACAAATTTAGTACATAGTATTTTAATTACAATACTTTTGAAAAAATAAAAAATCCCAATTGTAAAACTGGGATTTTGAATGTTATTATTTTTATTGTTTTATTTAGCAATATTCACGGCTCGAGTTTCTCTGATCACAGTTACTTTTACTTGTCCTGGATAGGTCATTTCAGTTTGGATTTTTTGAGAAATTTCGAAAGATAGAGTTCCAGCATTTTCATCTGATACTTTTTCACTTTCCACAATCACACGCAATTCTCTACCTGCTTGAATGGCATAGGCACTTTTCACACCTTTAAATCCATAGGCGACTTCTTCTAAATCTTTCAATCGTTGAATGTAAGAATCTAAAACTTGTCGTCGAGCGCCAGGTCGTGCTCCCGAAATCGCATCACAGACTTGTACAATTGGTGACAGCAACGATTTCATTTCAATTTCGTCGTGATGCGCGCCAATGGCATTACAAACTTCTTCTTTTTCACCAAACTTTTCTGCCCATTGCATTCCTAAAAGTGCGTGAGGCAAATCGCTTTCTGCGTCTGGAACTTTCCCAATATCATGCAATAAACCTGCACGTTTTGCAAGTTTAACATTTAATCCAAGTTCTGCTGCCATAATTCCACAAAGTTTTGATACTTCGCGGGAGTGTTGCAACAAGTTTTGACCATATGACGAACGATATTTCATTCGACCCACGACTTTTATCAATTCTGGATGCAATCCATGAATACCTAAATCTACAACGGTTCTTTTTCCTACTTCAATAATCTCATCATCGATTTGTTTGGCAGTTTTCGCAACAACTTCTTCAATACGTGCAGGGTGAATTCGACCATCGGTAACTAATTTATGCAAAGACAAACGAGCAATTTCTCTACGAACAGGATCAAAACAAGATAAAATAATCGCTTCTGGTGTATCGTCAACAATAATTTCAACACCTGTTGCAGCCTCCAAAGCACGGATGTTTCTTCCTTCGCGACCAATGATTCTTCCTTTCACATCATCGGATTCTATATTAAAAACCGAAACGCAATTTTCCACAGCTTCTTCTGTACCAACTCTCTGAATGGTGTTGATGATTATTTTTTTTGCCTCTTGTTGTGCTGTTAATTTTGCTTCTTCGATTGTATCTTGAATGTGTGCCATGGCTTGAGTTTTGGCTTCTCCTTTCAAGGTTTCAATCAATTGTTCTCTTGCTTCTTCAGCAGAAAGACCAGAAATTACTT
>JAYWEG010000135.1:0-4649 GCA_043779445.1 Bacteroidota bacterium | reverse complement strand
TGATATATGGTATTTTATTAAAAAGATTACAAAAAAACTATGAAGAGTTAAAAAATATAGATTTATAAAATTATTACAAAACAAAAAAGTTCCAATTTTATCGGAACTTTTATAATTTAAATTTTATAACAATCTATTATTTAGCCGCCAAATAACGCTCTGCATCCAAAGCCGCCATACAACCAGTTCCTGCCGCTGTAATAGCTTGACGGTATACATGATCCGCTGCATCGCCTCCCACAAACACACCAGCAATATTAGTTTTAGAAGTTCCTGGAATATTGATAATATAACCCGTTTCGTCTAAAGTTAAAAAATCTTTGAAAATATCGGTATTTGGTTTGTGACCAATGGCTACAAAAAACCCAGTTGATGGAATTTCAAATGTTTCGTTTGTAGTTTTATTAAGTGCTTTTACGCCAGTTACTACTTGACCATCACCCAAAACTTCGACAGTATCATGGTTCATTAAAATGGTAATATTTTCTGTCTTTTTAACACGTTCCTCCATGATTTTCGAAGCACGGAATTTTTCACTTCGCACCAACATGGTCACTTTTTTACACAATTTAGATAGATAATGTGCTTCTTCGCAGGCAGAATCTCCTGCACCGACAATTACTACTTCTTGATTTTTGTAGAAAAAACCATCGCAGATAGCACAAGCAGAAACGCCACCACCAGTTTTTAGATAATGCTGCTCAGAATCTATACCCAAATATTTTGCAGTAGCTCCAGTAGAAATAATTACGGTGTCGCAGTGCAATTCTTTATTGTCATTAATCCAAACTTTGTGAATATCTCCCGAAAAATCAACTTTTGTTGCCCAACCATCTCGAACATCTGTTCCAAATCGCTCCGCTTGTTCTTGCAGACCAATCATCATTTGTGGCCCAGTGATTCCCTCTGGGTTTCCTGGCCAATTCTCGACTTCGTTTGTGGTTGTCAATTGCCCCCCAGGTTGAGTTCCTTGATATAATACAGGATTCATGTTGGCTCTAGCGGCATAAATTGCAGCAGTATATCCTGCTGGACCTGAACCTATTATTAAACACTTTATTTTTTCTATTGAATCTGACATAATTTATTATTTGTTTTTTAGAAATGCAAATGTAGTTTTTATTCTAAAATTTTCACAGCCAAATAAATCCTAAAAAACTATTTGCAAATAAATTTTATTTATTTAGTTGAATTACTTTTTAAATAGAAAAACTATTTACTATATTTGCACCCGCTTTCGGGGTGTAGCGTAGCTCGGTTATCGCGCCTGCTTTGGGAGCAGGAGGCCGCAGGTTCGAATCCTGCCACCCCGACCAAAATCCTTTTCATTTGTGGAAAGGATTTTTTTGTTTGTAACAAATTCTCTTAGCCCAAATGGCAGTAGAAAGCGTTTAGCTAAAAAATCTATTTTTTCTTGACAGTAAAGAACGACCATCGGAAGTTCCTTTGCTGGTAATAGAAAAAAAGATTTTTTAGCCAAAACCTTGAAACGAACAGTTGGATTGGCTTCAAAAAAAAATTAACAAAACTCAAAAAACTTTCTATATTTACAATTCGTAATCAATAAACGATTTGCTATGGAGGAGTTTGCCATTATTGGTCTGATTTTTATTATTATTTTTCTGTTTTCGATCAATAGTAGTATCAACAGCAAGTTTGAAACATTAAACACTAAAATTAATTTTCTAAATAAATCTATCGAGTCTCTCAAAAAAACGGAAGTGGTTTGGAAACCCGAAGATGTGGTGTTGAAATCAGAATTTAAATCTGTAACGGATGTTCCGAAAGTGATTCCGATTGTTGAAGAAATAAAACCAATTATTCAAGATGTTGTTCCTATTCCTGAGGAAATCAAAGCTATTGTCGAAGAAATTAAACCAATAGTTGCCGGAACAGAAAAACCTATTTTGTCTCGAAATTTGGAAACTCCTGTTGTGGAATTCAAAAAACCAGAACGAAAACCATATGTTCCTAAAAAATCATTCTGGGAAAAATTCAAAGAAAACAATCCTGATTTAGAGAAATTTATTGGTGAAAACCTGATTAACAAAATTGGTATTCTGATTTTGGTTCTCGGAATTAGTTATTTTGTGAGTTACTCCATTGACAAAGGTTGGATTCCAACGCCTGCAAGAGTAGGAATTGGTATTCTTGCTGGTGCATTGGTACTTGGTGTGGCTCACAAACTTCGATTGAAATATACCGCTTTTAGTTCGGTTTTTGTAGCTGGTGCACTTGCGATTTTCTATTTTACAATTGGCATCGCATTTCATGATTATAAACTTTTTAGTCAACCCGTCGCGTTTTCCATAATGGTTTTGATTACTGCTTTTGCAGCTCTGATAACTGTTTCGTACAATAGGATTGAATTGGCGGTTTTAACGCTCATTGGCGGTTTTGCAGTCCCGTTTATGGTGAGTACTGGCGAAGGGAACTATGTGGTTTTATTTTCATATATTTTGATTTTAAATTCTGGGATTCTAGCAATTGCCTATTTCAAGAAATGGAATCTAGTTAATGTTTTGGCTTTTATTTTCACTATTTTACTATATCTTGGTTGGTGGAATACAGAAATTTACAAAGAACATCCGCATTATTCTGGCGCATTGCTGTTTGCGTTTGCGTTTTATTTGATGTTTACGATTATCAATATCATTAACAACATCAAAACTCAAGGTGTTTTCTCTAAAATGCAATTGACGATTCTAACTGTAAACACTTTTGTTTTTTATGGCGTTGGAATGTCTATATTGAGTAGTTTTCATCCAGATTTTAAAGGTTTATTTACTACTTTTGTTGCCGTTTTGAATTTGGTTTATGCTTGGTTTTTGTACAAAAAATTTGGAATCGACAAAACTGCCGTTTATGTACTTATTGGGTTAACGCTTACTTTTGTAACTTTAGCAATCCCAATTCAGTTTGCGGGTCATTACATTACACTTTTTTGGGCTGGAGAAGCGGTTTTATTGATTTGGTTATCACAAAAATCACAAATCACCAGTTATCGATTTGGTGCAGTGATTGTTCACTTTTTGATGCTCGGAAGCCTAGTTATGGATTGGAACCATTTTTATGCTGGCGATTCCGTTTTGCAAATTGTCTTAAATCCAATTTTTATAACAGGAATAGTTGCTGTAATCTCTTTTTTTGGCGTGTACTATCTTTTGAAAAAAGAAATGGAAAGCATATTACAATTTGGGATTACTTTCAATCCTGAGTTGTATAGAAAATCTGTTTTTATTGTCGGAATCATTCTATTGTATATTGTTGGATTTCTGGAAGTTGCCTATCAAGCGGATTCCGTATTTATTGTTCCACAATCATCAACATTTCCTGTAGTGTATCATTTGATTTTTACTGCAATTTTATCCTTTTTCTTGTTGAAAAAAGATTCTAAATTTGGATCTCAAGCCACAACTTTACTAGCAATTATAAACATTTTTTTATTCGCTTTTGTATTTTCGAATTTTGCTTTTGCAGAACACGAAAAATACATTTCGTCAGGAATTGAGTACCGAATTGCTTTTTATATGCACTACGTGATGTTAGTTATCACGATTTATTTTTGTTATCAATTATACAAAATGTATCGTGAAAAAGAAATTGCAACATTTTTTACTAAACCAATTTTTGTTTGGATTGCTGCATTTTTCTTGATTTATATAGCCAGTACTGAACTAATGTTACATGGATTAATTTTTTATGATACTCCAATTTCTGTACAAGATGTTTTAAAAAAAAACCCAACTTACAAAATGGACAAATATGCCATTGAAAGCAGCAGAAGTTATCTAGCTCAATCCAAAATAGAAAATACTCGCGAAACAATTTTAAAAACCAGTTTCCCAATTTTGTGGGGAATTCTCGCTTTTATCTTTTTGATTGTTGGAATCAAAAAACTATCCAAAGCATTGCGAATTATTGCCCTTACATTACTTGGGTTAACGATTGCTAAACTATTTTTATATGACATTAGCAACGTTTCCGAAACTGGAAAAATCATTGCATTCATCCTTCTTGGAGTCTTAATTTTAATCATTTCATTTGTATATCAAAAAATAAAAGTTTTGGTTAGTGATGACATAAAACCAGAAATATTTAACGAAACCACAAAATCTGATGAAGAAAATAACTAAAATAATAGTCTTTTTGTTTTTTGTAAACCTATCGTTTGCACAAAACACAACCAATGCAAAAATAAAACCTGTAAGTCAAAACGGATTACATGAATTAATTTTACCTGTAGAAATTAGATCTTTATCAAAAGAAGATTTATCAGATTTTAGAATTTTAGATTCAAAAGGAAATGAAGTTCCGTATTTTTATAGAAGTAAACAAGAAGATTTCAGAAGTTGTGACTTTATTAGTTATAAAATCATATCAAAAATAATAACTCCTAAAAAACAAACCACAGTCGTTTTCGAAAATGCTATTGGTGGAATTAAGTCTCTAATTCTAACCATTGCGAATTACGATGGTAAAAAAACATACAACCTATCTGGTAGTAACGACCAAAAACAGTGGTATGGTTTGTCAAACAATAATATTTTAGATGATTTGAATTCCGAAAAAGGACTATATATTTATAAAAATATTTCAGTACCAAAAAACAATTATAAATTTTTAAAAATCGAATTAGACGATAAAAA
>JAYWEG010000134.1:0-4691 GCA_043779445.1 Bacteroidota bacterium | reverse complement strand
TTAGGATTAGAAACTTTCGAAGATGAAATTCGAAATGTAATTATCAGAAAACCAGCCACTCCAGGAATGGAAAACCGTAAAACTGTAGTCTTGCAAGGACATTTAGATATGGTACATCAAAAAAATAATGATACCAATTTCGATTTTGACAAGCAAGGCATAGATATGTATGTCGATGGCGACTGGGTACGTGCTCGTGGAACTACGCTTGGAGCCGATAATGGTCTTGGAGTAGCAATGATTATGGCAATTTTAGAATCGACAACTATCAAACATCCAGCAATCGAAGCCCTTTTTACAATCGACGAAGAAACTGGAATGACTGGAGCTTTGAACTTGAAAGGAGGCGTTTTGAAAGGAGAAATTCTATTGAATATGGACACCGAAGAAGATGACGAAATTGATATTGGTTGTGCTGGAGGAATTGATGTTACAGCAAATAGACTCTATGAGCAAGAAGAAACTCCAGAGAATTCTGTAGGCTATACAATTACCGTAAAAGGCTTGAATGGCGGACATTCGGGAATGGATATTCACAAAGGTTTGGGAAATGCTAACAAAATAATGAACCGACTTTTGTTCGACGGATTCGAGAATTTTGGACTTCAAATCGCAGAAATTTCGGGTGGAAGTTTACGAAATGCTATTCCAAGGGAAAGTGTAGCGAAAATTATTGTTGCACAAATGTACGATCAAGCGTATGTGTTTGATATGCAAGAAATTATATCGGATATTAAAACAGAATTCAAAACTACCGAACCTAATTTGACAATCGAAATCGAAAAGTCAGATTTGCCAAAAAAAGTTATGGATTTAGGCGTTCAAGAAGGATTGTTGCGTTCTATTTATGCAGCTCACAATGGCGTGTATAGAATGTCTGCCGATATGCATGATTTGGTAGAAACGTCTAATAATATTGCTAGAGTTATTGTGAAAGATGGCGAAATTTCGATTCAGAATTTAACGCGTTCATCTGTGGAAACTTCTAAAATGGATTTAGCCAATGGCTTGCGTTCCGCATACGAATTGTTTGGTTGCGAAGTGACTTTCGGCGGATCTTATCCAGGTTGGACACCAAATATAAATTCAGAAATTCTTGATTTATTAGTAAATATTTACGAAAAACAAAACAAACAAAAACCAAAAGTTGTGGCCTGTCACGCAGGTTTAGAATGTGGAATTCTAGGAACAAATTATCCTAATATGGATATGATTTCGTTTGGCCCAACTATTCACGGAGCGCATTCGCCAGACGAAAGAGCCAGTATTTCTTCGTCACAAAAATTTTATAAATTTGTTTTGGAAATTTTAGAGAATATTCCAGAGAGAAAGTAGATTTTTTAGACATAAATTAATTAAATACGGCATCAATATCAAATTGATGCCGTTTTATTAACCAATTTTCAAACCATTTTCTACTTTGAAATCTGGCGATAGTAAAACAATATCGTTTTTTGAGCCAATTGCCCCAAGAATTAAGCATTCACTCATGAATTTACCTATTTGTTTTCTTGGAAAATTTACCACAGCAACAATTTGTTTTCCAATTAAGTTACCTTTGTTGTAATGATCCGTAATTTGAGCCGAAGTTTTTCTCATCCCAATTTCTGAACCAAAATTAATGGTCAATTGGTATGCTGGTTTTCGAGCTTCAGGAAAATCATTGACTTCTAAAATTGTTCCAACCCTCAATTCGACTTTTTCGAAATCTTGCCAACTAAGATTATTTTCCATATTTACTTTTTAGAAAATAAATTTTCCATTACCCAAGCTGGACCAATCATTAAAAATTGTAAATCATCAATAAATGAAGGTTTTTTACCTTCTATTTTATGTCCATAAAACTGACCAATCCATGCAAGAACAAATATGATTATTGAAAATAAAAAAAGTGGAACATAATTAGAAATATAATGGTTTACGACCAAACACAGCATCGAAAATACAGTCATTTTCAACGCCATTGTAACAGATATTCGAAAGTAGAATCCCAATACGAAAACCAAAATCAAAAATGCTAAATTTTCTAGAATTGGACTATTCAAATTCAAAATAGTAATCTTAACGCAAAATAACATTCCAATTACGGAGAAGAAAATTGCAGGCACACAAATGTAATGAATCGCCTTGTTTGTTGGGTTTTGATGACTAATGGCATACTCATCAAACCATTGCTGAAGTGTTCTCATAATGTAAACTATTTTAGATTTGAAACAATATAATTGAAAACTTTTTCAATTTCTACATCATTCAAATGCGCTTTTTTTTGCATTCGATTTGTAATTGATTTCCATTCTGTTTTATCAAATTCTTTAGGTTCATATAATTGATGACAATTGGCGCATCGACCTTCGAAAGTTGCTTTTCCAAGCATTAAATCTTGATCTGAAACGGATGAAATGCCTTCGATGTTTGGTACTGGTTCAGTTTTTGGAATGATTGATAATTGTTGTGCTTGTTTTGTTGCACAAGAAAACAACATTAAAATAAATATAAAGGCAAAAAAAATATTTTTCATTTTTTTTAAGAAATTCAATTGGTAACATGTAATTTATTGTCGAAGATTTTTAATTTTCAAGAATAACAATCAAATGTATTGATAAATGATTAAACACACAAATGCAAAATCAGCGTTTGAGTTTTCTTCGTCAGTTTGCTGCATTCGTGCAACTAAAAACACACTCGAGACTGCAAGAGCGAATAGATTAAGTAATTGCGCCAAACATTGGTTTTTAGGAATCTCGTCGCAGTTAGTAACTTTCTCGACGCAGTTAGTAGAATACTGTACGCAGTTAGTAAAACACTCAACGAAGTTAGTAGAATACTCTTTGCAGTTATCAAAAAAAACAAGCTCGATTATAAAAGATTAAATGAGTTTAGTTATCTTGTAATTTTTATACAGTTTTAAAATGGCACACAACGTTCCCGCGCTACAAGTAGTTTGGGATTAAATTAAGCCCATTTTTCGGATTTGCCAAATCTTTCTGACACAAAACCAATTTCAAATTAAGCCAAATACCCAAATTACTTGTAGCGTGTGTTATGTGCTGGTGTTTTTAGTTATTCTTTTTACGTCAATATTCCATTTAATATTTGTCATTCGTTCTTTTATATATTGTAAACTTTTCAAAATTTTATTTTCATTTGGTAGTTCACCGTAAACAAGATTTTTGAATTCATTTTTATAAACTTCTTGAAGTTCATTTTTCCATATACTATCCAAATTCTTAAAAAATAAGCTATCATTAGGGTGATTATTTAGCCAATCATTATTATTTCGGAAGCTATTTACATCATCATTAGCGACTTTTAATAGCATATCTATGAAATCTTCAGAATCTAAAAAATCCTTAAATTCCTTTTGCTCTATTAATTGATGGATGTCATATGTATGTCTTATTTTATTTTTTAAGTCTTGAATAGGTGTTTCAGTATATGAAAATCTTACTAAACTCATAATTTTTTCGCAAATAGTTCTTGAAGGTTCAAGTACATTCATCTCAAAAGGTTGTAGACCATAATTTTGAATGTTTTTTGTTTGTCCATTTTTATCTAATATTTCTCCTATGAATGAGTTGATAATTTGCTTATTATATGGTTCATAGTATCCTAACCAGCTTGATTCTAAAATTATTATATCCCTTACTTGTCCATATTCACCTATGAAAAGCTTGTTATATGAGTGTGCAGTTTTCCGATTCATTCCCATTTTCCTTGTTATTCCTTCAATATCTATTTCTGGTAAATCTTTGATTACAGCATTGCTAATATCTTTGAGTTTAGTTTTAAGTTTACTGTCGGTTTCATTTTCTCTTCTTAAAACGACTAAGTCAATATCTTCGGAGAATCTTTCTATTAATTTATAACATTTAGATAGAGCAGTTCCCCCTTTAAAAATCACATCTTCTCCAATTGGAGCTTGGAGAATTTGAAATAAAGTAAATGTTACCCAATAATCTTTCTCTACATAAATAGGGAGAATCTGCATTTGGTCAGATGTAAATTGTATTGCCTGTTTAAATAATTTAGGGTCTTTATGTAAATTCATGTTAGATTCCATTTTTTTGATTTTGTTAAACTATTATCAACTCCCATAAATTTATATTTTGTAATTGGATTTAGTGATTTGAGTATTGTTTCTGAAAATTTTTCAAGTTGTAGCTCATCTAATATAGCACCTAGTAACGCTCTAGTAGAAGGAGGGTACTTCTGAACCAATCTTACTAATTGCTTAATATCTTTTAATTTATAATCTGAAAGAATAGCAATGAATCGTTCAGATGATTTGTTAATATTGGTATCGGGAATTTTTTTTATTAATTTCAAACAATCCAAAAATTGTAAATAAGGAATGTTTTCTTTATTTATAATATTAGGCTGCTTAATGAAATTTATAACATAACGTTCTCTTTTTAAATTAGGTCTTATATTATTTTTTCCAACTTGTATTGTATTACTTACTTGAGTTGTAAGACCGAAAGAATTATAAATGCTATAACCGGTTAAATAACCTATAATTTTATTATCATCTTCTAATAAATCTTTTACAAGTTGATATTGATTAGGGAGAATTTCTCCAAAAACAGTT
Organism: Bacteroidota bacterium; assembly: GCA_043779445.1. Lineage (GTDB taxonomy): Bacteria > Bacteroidota > Bacteroidia > Flavobacteriales > Flavobacteriaceae > Flavobacterium. The sequence continues at coordinate 103 of JAYWEG010000134.1, read as the reverse complement.
GATTCTGGCTTATAGAATTTTCCTTTTGAAATTTTATTTATTTTTCCTTTAGCAACTAATCTATTTAATGCTTTTATGACAGCTTCTTTGTTGTTTACTGATG
>JAYWEG010000133.1:0-31526 GCA_043779445.1 Bacteroidota bacterium | reverse complement strand
AGCTGGACATAACATTCCCGAAATTATGTTTTTCAAAAATGCCGCAATCGAAAAATTAGAATCTTTGATGGATGCAGATTATCTTGATGGATTGGAAGTTTCGGAAATTATTCAGTTTGAAAAAGCATTTGACGGTGTTTTAAAAGTAAGTAAAAAAAACAATATCGACTTGATTGTCATGGGTTCACATGGGGCAAGTGGCTTCAAAGAAATGTTTATTGGATCTAATACCGAAAAAGTGGTTCGGTTTTCTGACATTCCTGTTTTGGTTGTCAAAAAAGAAATTAAAGATTTTAAAGCTACAAAATTTGTTTTTGCTTCGGATTTTTCTGAAGAAATTAAAAAACCGTTTCAAAATGCGGTCGAATTTGCCGAAAGATTTGAATCTGAACTACATTTGGTTATGATCAACACGCCAAGCAATTTTAAATCTACCTCTGAAGCCGAAAAAATCATGAAAAGTTTTACTGAAGAAATCAAATACAAAAACTATCAAACTCATATTTACAACGATGTTAGTAAAGAGCGAGGAATTTTAAATTTTGCTGATAGTATTGATGCTGATTTAATCGGAATTAGTACGCATGGACGAAAAGGTTTATCTCATTTTTTTAACGGCAGCATGAGTGAAGATGTTGTAAATCATGCCAAAAGACCCGTAGTGACTTTTAAAATTTAAAAGACTTTAGTAGAAATAAAAAAGTGAAATCAAGTTTTATATATTGATTTCGCTTTTTTTTATGAATTCAAATTTTTACTTTTTACTAGACAAATACACTCCGATTAAAATAACAAAAGCCCCAAAAAATTGAATTGGCGAAAGAATTTCAGAGTCAAGCAATCCCCAAAAAAACGCAACAATTGGAATCAAATACGTTACCGAAGTTGCAAAAACTGGCGATGAGATTTGAATGAGTTTAAAGAAAATGATATTTGCAATTCCGGTTCCTACAACGCCAAGAATCATAATGAATAAAACGGCGTGTTGTACTTTTTCCACATGAATGACTTGAAAAAATCCAGAAAAACTCAAAACCAAAATAGCTGGAAATAACATCACCGCAAAATTTCCTGTAGAAATTGTTAACGGACTCAAATCTGACAAATGTTTTTTCAATAAATTTACATTTGTCGCATAACAAATTGACGCAATAATAACCAAAAGCGCGTAACGGTAATCTTGGTTTGGATGATTTACTGCTCCGTTTAGAATTAAAATAATCGTTCCACATAAACCAATTACAACTCCAAAAATTTGTCTTCTTTCGAAACTTAATCCAAAAAACATAGCTCCAAGAATTAGTGTGTTTAATGGCGTGAGAGAATTGAGAATAGAACTTACCGAACTATCAATTTGCGTTTGTGCTATGGCAAATAAAAATGCTGGAATAAATGTTCCAAAAAAAGCGGTCATTGCAATGTATTTCCATTGATGTTGTGGTATTTTTGGAAGAGTTTTAAATCCAATCGAAAGCAAAAAAAGCGAAGCAAAAATCATTCGGAGTGAGCCAACCTGAAATGGGTTTAATCCCAATAATCCTCTTTTTATCAAAATAAATGAACTTCCCCAAACGAGTGCTAAAATTATCAAAAAAATCCATTTTGTGTTTTTAGAATTCATGTTATTTTTTTAGAACCCAAAATTCCGTTAATTTTATCAATTTTAAATCATTTTTTGATTATTTTTGAAAATAAAATTTTTAAAATCTAAACATATTATTATGAAAATCTCAAAATCAATTTTAGTCATTGTGCTTGCAGGAACTTTTTTAGTAAGTTGCAAAAAAGAAGCAACAGCAACGGTTGAAACAGTAAAAACTTCAGAAGTGAAAACCATTGCTGCCGATGCCAAATTAGCAACTACAGATTTCAATATCGAAGGAATGACCTGTGCCGAAGGTTGTGCAAAAACTATTGAAAAAAAGCTTACAGAAACCGAAGGAGTAAAATCTGCAAAAGTAGATTTTGAGAAAAAATCTGCAAAAGTAGAATATGATTCTAATTCGCAAACTCCCGAAAAACTGGTTCAAATTGTAGAAAAAACGGGCGATGGTAAAACATACAAAGTATCGAACGTAAAAAATTCACAAGACAAAGCCATGCTTTTTCAACAGGAAAAACCAAAAAAATCTAAATCTAAAAAAGTAACTAAAGACGTTGCCTCTTCAGAAAGCACACCAGTTTCAAGTGCTACTCAAGTAAAACCATCTTGTTGTTCTTCAAAAAAACATTGTGAAAAGGACGAGAAACAAGAAACAATGTAATCTCGTTACTATTTGGAATAAACAAGAAGGAACTTTAGCGAGTTCCTTTTTTTATTGTAAAAATCACTTCCATTTCAAACTTTCCATCAGTCTTCGCATGTCTTTTTTTACATAATCTGTTGCAGGCATAATAGAATCAAAATTTGGTTTAGCATAAAAATATACTGAGCAGTCTATAAAATTTTTGATGCTATCCGTAGCATAAAATTGTGCATTTGTTGCCGCATTACCGCTCACTGAATAAAACATTCCAAAAACTTTTTTATCTTTATTTAAAAACGGTTGCTCTACAATATCGTCTGCTTTGATCACATGCTCATAGGTCAATTTTTGAGCATCACGAAGCAACAATTTAATATCTCCGTGAACAGATTTGTAATTTAGATACAAAGTGGCTTTCATTTTTGGATAATTAATTTCAAACGAACAAGGAGTTTTTTCTTTTATAATTGCTTGGTCATTCATTTCGAAAGAAAATGGACATTTATTACCAAAAATAGCATATTTAGCTTCTGGATATTCCAAACTCAAATAGGCAGAAGGTTTTGGAATCACATCGTCTTTACAGGAAATGAATCCTAAACACAAAAATGCGAAAATAACTATTTTTTTATACATCGTTTTATATAATTTATGAATCAAATAAATCCTAGAAAGGCAAATCGTTTATTGGTCTTTGATTGATTGCTTCACTTTCAATTGTTTTTTCAGGTTCCTTTATTTTATTTTCTTTATTGAATTCGGATTCTTTTTTGGTTGTCAAGAACGTAAATTCAACTGCTTGAATTTCTGTTGTGTGTTTTGTTGTTCCGTCTTCGGCTTGCCACTGTCTTGATTTGATACGTCCCTCAACATATATTTTATCTCCTTTAGAAAGAAATTTTTCGCATAATTCTGCCGCTTTGTTTCGAACTACAATGTTATGCCATTCTGTAGAAGTGATTTTTTCGTTAGTAGTTTTATTGATGTAAACTTCGTTTGTAGCTAACGAAAACCTGCCAATGCAATTTCCACCATCAAAGTAATGCATTTTTACTTCGTCGCCTAGATACCCAATTAGCATGACCTTGTTTAGTGTTCCACTCATTTTTTATAAAAATTGTATTTCTTTCAAAATTAGTATTTTTAACTCAAAATTTGAAATAAAGTAAAATAAAAAATCCCAAATCTTTCGAAATGGGATCTTTTGTAATGAAAAAGAAAAACTATGCTTCGAATGGAAGAATAGAAACGTATGATTTGTTTTCTCCTTTTTTCTGGAACTTTACAACTCCATCAACTCTTGCATGTAAAGTATGATCTTTACCCATGTAAACGTTTTCTCCTGGATTGTGTTTTGAACCTCTTTGTCTTACGATGATGTTACCAGCAATGGCAGCTTGTCCACCATAAATTTTCACGCCTAAACGTTTTGATTCTGATTCTCTACCATTCTTCGAACTACCGACACCTTTCTTGTGAGCCATGACGTATAAGTTTTATTTGTTAGTATTAAATTAAACAGCTTTTCCGCCGTTTAATTCGTCTTGTAATTTTTTTAATTCATCCATTTTACCATCTGCAGCCAATTGTGATTGTTGCGCCCAAGTTGTTGGATCTAAATGTTGTACTTTAGAAGTTGATGCGTCTAAAATAGCTTTTACTGATGGTGCAGATGCTTTTGCTAGTTTAGCAAAAGTGTCAATTCCAGCTGCAACCAGAGCTTCTGCTGCTTTTGGACCAATTCCTTCAATAATTTTAAGATCATCACCTTTTTTTGATGCTTTAGGAGCTTTTACATCCGCCACCGCTTCTGCTTTAGCTTCAACTTTTGGAGTTTTAACTTCTGCTTTGGGAGCCGCTTTTTTTGCTCCAGTTGCTGTAATTCCTTCTATTACAATTTGAGTAAGATATTGTCTGTGACCGTTTCTCTTTTTGTAACCTTTTCTTCTTTTCTTTTTGAAAATGATTACTTTATCTCCTTTTAAGTGTTGTAACACTTTGGCTTCTACTGAAGCACCTTCTATAGCTGGGGCGCCTAAAGTGATAGCTCCATTATCGTCTAACAAAAGAACTTTTTCGAAAGAAACTTTCGAACCTTCTTCGTTAGTCAACCTGTGAACATAAACCTTTAAGTCTTTGCTAACTTTAAACTGTTGCCCTGCTATCTCTACGATTGCATACATAACAAATTGTTTTTATTAATTTTTAAGTTTGCAAATGTACAATTTATTATTTAACCTGCAACTTCTTGAATTAAAAATATTAATCGATTTTATTTTTTATTAAGGAAACCGTTTTTTAGATTTGTAAAAATAATTTACATGTTTGAACAATTTAATCAAGAAACCATCTATTTGATAAGCATGCCATTTGTGGTTGCTTTTATTGCTATAGAAATTTACTTGAGTTATCATCAACAATTAGAACTCTACACTAGAAAAGACACCTTTACTAATATTTATTTTGCATTATTGAACTTTTCTTTAGATATGTTAATGAAAGGTTTTTCGTTTTTTGTTCTTGGTTTTTTCTATTATCACAAAATATTTACTTTAGAAACGGGTTTGATTTATTGGTTTTTTTGTTTCATTATCCAAGATTTTTTATATTATGTTCATCATTGTGTAGATCACAAATCGAGGATTTTTTGGGCTGTTCATGCGACACATCATAATTCAGAGTATTTTAATTTAACTACTGGATTTCGTTCTCCTATTTTTCAACCATTATATAGGTATGTTTTTTTCGTGCCAATGGCATTAGCAGGATTCCACCCATTGCACATCATGTTTGCCTATACTATTAATCAAGTTTGGGGGACTTTAGTTCATACTAAAAAAATAAAAAAAATGGGAGTTTTAGAATGGTTTATGGTCACTCCATCACATCATAGAGTGCACCATGCATCGAATGAAAAATATTTAGACAAAAATATGGGCATGGTTTTGATACTATGGGATCGAATTTTTGGTACATTTGAACCCGAAGATGATAATTATGAGCCTATCAAATTTGGACTTACTTATCCGATTGAAGATAAAGGTCCAATAAACATTATTTTTCACGAATGGAAAGCGATTTATCAAGATGCGATGCAACCCAATATTTCTTTCGCAACTCGTTTAAAACATATCTTTTATAGTCCAGATTGGAACTATCATTATTCTAAAAATATTAAAAACAAAACAAATATTACCAATAGAATTCAATAACATTTATTAATTTTTTATGAAAAACACATTAATGGCATTAACATCAACATTTTTGTTAGGCGGAGTCGCTTCTGCTCAGAAAGTTGCTTTCGAAGAATTCAATCTCGACAACGGTTTGCATGTGATCTTGCATAACGATCCATCGGCACCAGTAGTGATAACATCGGTGATGTATCATGTAGGCGCAAAAAACGAAAATCCAGAACGTACCGGTTTTGCTCACTTTTTTGAACATTTACTATTTGAAGGTACAGAAAACATTAAACGTGGCGAATGGTTTAAAATCGTGACGGCAAACGGCGGAACTAATAACGCCAATACTAATGAAGATCGAACGTATTATTTCGAAGTATTTCCTTCAAATAATTTAGAATTGGGACTTTGGATGGAATCGGAACGAATGATGCACCCAGTTATCAATCAAATTGGTGTAAATACTCAAAACGAAGTTGTAAAAGAAGAAAAACGTTTGCGTGTTGACAATCAGCCTTATGGAAGTTTAATGGCCGAAGTAAAGAAAAATATATTTATAAAACATCCGTATCGTTGGGCAACCATCGGATCTATGGATCATTTAGATGCTGCAAAACTAGAAGAATTTCAGGCTTTCAATAAAAAATACTATGTCCCAAATAATGCTGTTTTAGTTGTTGCAGGAGATTTAATTGATGTTGCTAAAACAAAAGAATGGATCAAAAAATACTATGGAGCTATTCCAAAAGGGGCAGAAATTGAAAGAAAAAACTTTGTCGAAGATCCAATTATTTCGCCTTTAAAAGCAGAATATCAAGATGCAAATATTCAGAAACCCATGATTGCACTTTCTTACAGAACTCCATCTATGAAAACAAAAGATGCCAGAGTTTTAGATATGATTTCTACTATTTTGAGTGACGGAAAAAGTTCCAGATTATACAAAAAAATTGTAGATGACAAAAAAATGGCGCTTCAAATTGGTGCTTTCAGTAACGGTCAAGAAGATTATGGATCCTACGTGATTTATGGTTTGCCACAAGGAAATTTTACTGCAATAGACATTATAAAAGAAATTGATGATGAAATCTTGAGACTTCAAACTACATTATTGACCGATAAAGAAATGCAAAAATTAAAAAATATTTATGATAATAATTATGTTAATTCAAACGCAAGCGTAGAAGGAATAGCAGAAAATTTAGCCTCGTATTATTTATTATATGGCGATGTTAACTTAATAAACACAGAAAACGAAATGTATCGTTCCATCACAGCAAAAGACATTCAAGAAGTGGCTCAGAAATATTTGAATCCAAATCAACGTTTGACTTTAGATTATATTCCAACAAAAGAAAAAACTAAAAACTAAAACAAACCGAATCATGAAAAAATCATTAATTGTTCTGTCGGGCTTGTTTCTAACTCTTATTATGCAAGCACAAGATAGATCACAGCCTAAACCTGGTCCAGCACCAATCATAAAATTAAAAAAACCCGAAACTTTTTCTTTATCTAACGGATTGAAAGTTTTGGTGGTAGAAAATCACAAACTTCCGCGTGTGTCGTTTAGTCTTACTTTAGACAATGCCCCAACAGTAGAAGGTGATAAAAAAGGTTTGGACAACTTGACAAGTTCTTTACTTGGAAAAGGAAGCATGAAAATAACGAAAGATGTTTTCAACGAAGAAATCGATTTTCTTGGTGCAGATTTGAATTTTTATTCCTCTGGAGCATCTGGAAATTGTTTGTCTAAATATGCAGGGAGAATTTTGGAACTCTTGGCAGAGGGAGCATTACATCCAAATTTTACACAAGCTGAGTTCGACAAAGAAAAAGAAAAACTAATAGAAGGACTCAAAACTCAAGAAAAAAGTGTTGCAGCAGTTGCGGCAAGAGTTCAAAATGTTTTGGCTTTTGGGAAATCACATCCAAACGGAGAATATTTAACTGAGCAAAGTATCAAAAATGTGACGCTAAACGATGTTGTGAGAAATTATCAAAATAACTTTGTTCCAGAAAATGCTTATTTGATTATCATTGGTGATGTTAAAACTGTAGATGTTAAAAAAGCGGTTGAAAATCTTTTTGGAACTTGGCTGAAAGCCACTGCGCCAAATTTTTCGTTTTCTGATCCTGTGAATCAAAAATTCACTCAAATTAATTTCATCGATATGCCAAACGCAGTTCAATCTGAAATTGCTTTGCAAAATACCGTTAATTTAAAAATGACAGATAAAGATTATTTTGCTGCAATTATTGCAAATCAAATTTTAGGTGGCGATTTCAATAGTTATTTAAATATGAATCTTCGTGAAAAACATGCATGGACCTATGGAGCTCGTTCCTCAATTTCTGGAAGTAAATATGTAACGGCTTTTAAAGCATCTACGCAAGTCCGTAATTCAGTTACAGACAGCGCAGTTGTAGAATTTTTAAAAGAATTCAAAAGAATAAGAACCGAAAAAGTTTCGGAAGAAATGTTAGCGAATGTAAAAGCGGGTTATGTAGGGAGATTTGTAATGCAAATTGAAAAACCTCAAACCGTTGCGAGTTATGCATTAAGAACAAGAACTCAAAAATTACCCGAAGATTTCTACGAAAATTATATCAAAAACATCAATGCGGTAACTTCAGATGATGTTTTGGCCGCGGCAAATAAATATTTTTTAGCAGAAAATACCAGAATTGTTATCGTTGGAAAAGGAAGCGAAGTAATTGCTCCACTAGAAAAACTTGGATTACCAGTATTTTTCTATGATAAATTTGGAACTTTAACAGAAAAACCAGCCGAAAAGAAATCTGTTCCCGCAGGGCTAACTCCAAAAACTGTTTTAGACAATTACATCAAAGCAATTGGTGGAGAAAAAGCTGTGGCAGCCGTTCAAACCGTTTCGTTTTTGGGTTCTGCAAGTATTCCGCAAGCACCAATGCCTTTGACTTATAAATCTAAAAAAGCAACTTCGGGAAAATCTTTAATTACTATAGATATGGGTGGAATGACCATGATGAAAAAAGTAGTTAATGAAAAAGGCGGTTATGCTGAACAGCAAGGTCAGAAAAAAGAGCTAACCGCAGAGGAATTCAAAGATGAAAAATCAACAACCTCATCTTTTGAAGAACTTTTGTTAGCGAAAAAATCAACTCTAGTTTTGTTAGGAGTTGAATCTATAGATGGAAAAGATGCCTACGCAATAAAAGATGGCAAAACAACCTATTTTTATGATGTTGTATCTGGTTTGAAAGTTTCTGAATCTAAAACAGTTGATGCTGGAGGAAAGCAAATGACCATTTCGACAATGTTTAAAGATTACAGAGCTGTAAAAGGCGTTTTGTGTCCATTTGAAATTATTGCTAATCAAGGTTTTGAAATTGACATCAAAATGTCAGAAGTAAAAATTAATGAAGGAGTAACAGAAGAAGATTTCAAATAAACCTTAACTTTATTCTTAAAAAAGACTGTCAAAAGGCAGTCTTTTTTATTTTCAATCAATTTTTAGAATTCAATTCGTTTAATTTTTCTAGTTCTAAATCAAAATTTTGTTTCCAATCTTTACCTAATATAGATTCTAATTTTCTGAAATAAATTTGATTTTGAATTTCATACTTTTTCTTTTGCAAAATATCTTTATCACTAAATTCACAACCAAATTCAACTCGTTTATAATTGATATGATACTTTTCTATTAAAGAATCAATTCCATTAAATTCATTTGGTATTGGTGGACCACCAAAAACATAATCAACCCAAATTCCCTCAACTTGTTTTGGCTTTTCAGAAACTATTTTGGTTAAATTATTTACTTTATTTTTACAACAAACGACATTCATTGAAACCAAAATGATAAATAGTAACCTTAAAAAAGATTCTAATTTCATGATTTTTCAAAGATTTTAATTAAACTATCTACATCGATTCCGCAAATTTTTTGAAGTTCAAAAACCGTTCCATGCTCAATGAAATTATCTGGAATCCCAATGTTTTTAATCAAAATACTACATTTGTTATACAAGTAAAATTGATTAATTGCACTTCCAAAACCTCCAAGAACCACATTTTCTTCGATAGTTATTACTTGATCATATTTCAAGAAAATGTCTTTTAGTAATTTTGTATCCAAAGGTTTTATAAAAGGGAAATCATAATGCGAAAAATCGGTTGCGTTTTTAATTTTAGAAAGTGCTTCGATGACATTATTACCAATTGTTCCTGAAGATAAAACTGCAATTCGTGATCCGTTTAGCAATTGATTTGCTACTCCAATTTCTATTTTTGTATACTTCTTAAAATAATTTTCTTTCCAGCCTAAAACAACTCCTCGCCCACGCGGATAACGAATTGCAATTGGATTTTGCAATCCCAGCGAAGCCGTGTACAAAATATTTTGCAACTCAATTTCGTTCAAAGGTGCAAAAATAATCATATTCGGAATACAATTCAAATACGACAAATCAAAAACACCATGATGAGTTGCACCATCTTCGCCCACCAATCCTGCTCGATCTAAACAGAATATCACAGGTAAATTTTGCAACGCTACATCATGAATAACCTGATCATAAGCACGTTGCAAAAAAGTGGAATAGATATTGCAAAAAACAATCATTCCTTGAGTCGCCATGCCAGCAGACAAAGTAACAGCATGTTGCTCTGCAATTCCAACATCAAAAGCGCGCTTAGGGAATGCCTCCATCATAAATTTTAGCGAACTTCCCGAAGGCATTGCAGGAGTGATTCCAATAATTTTTTCGTTTTTTCGGGCTAAATCTAAAATAGTCAACCCAAAAACATCTTGAAATTTTGGAGGTAAATTTTCTGATGATTTTTCATAAATTTCTCCAGTCAAAGCATCAAATTTTCCAGGAGCATGGTATTTTACTTGGTCATTTTCAGCTTGCTGCAAACCTTTTCCTTTGGTAGTGATGACATGAAGGAATTTTGGTCCTTTTATTTTCTTTAAACGTTCAAGTTCTAAGATTACGGCAACAATATCATGTCCATCGAAGGGACCAGAATAATCAAAATTCAAGGATTTAATGATGTTATTCTCTTTTGGATTTTTTCCTTCTTTGACTGTAGTCAAATAGTTTTTCAAAGCACCGACACTTGGATCAATCCCAATGGCGTTATCGTTTAAAATCACTAAAAGATTCGCATCTGTAACACCTGCATGGTTCAAGCCTTCAAAAGCCATGCCGCTTGCAATCGACGCGTCGCCAATAACTGCAATATGTTGTTTTTCTATATCGCCTTTTAGATTGGATGCAATAGCCATTCCCAAAGCTGCCGATATTGAGGTTGACGAATGCCCAACCCCAAAGGTATCGAACTCACTTTCTGCCCGTTTCGGAAAACCCGAAATCCCATTAAATTGCCTATTAGTATGAAATTTTTCACGTCGTTGCGTCAATATTTTATGTCCATAGGCTTGGTGACCCACATCCCAGACCAACAAATCGTTTGGAGTATCAAAAACATAATGCAAAGCGATGGTCAATTCTACAACTCCAAGGCTAGCTCCCAAATGCCCTTCTTTGGTGGCAACAATATTGATAATGAAATCACGAAGCTCCTTTGCCAAAATAGGCAATTGCGAAATTTCGAGTTTTCGAAGGTCTGTGGGAGAGAAAATAGTAGAAAGTAAATTTTGACTCATAGGACAAATATACAAATTGAATTCTTATTTTCGCACAATGATTGACATCTTCACCGACGAATATTTTATGAAAAAAGCCTTAATTGAAGCTCAAATTGCTTTTGATAAAGGAGAAATTCCCGTTGGAGCCATAATAGTAATCGATAATAAAATAATTGCTCGAAGTCATAATCTTACGGAACTATTAAACGATGTTACCGCTCACGCCGAAATGCAAGCCATTACTGCTGCCGCAAATTTTCTAGGTGGCAAATATTTAATCAATTGCACACTTTATGTAACACTGGAACCTTGCCAAATGTGCGCTGGAGCATTATATTGGTCACAAATTTCTAAGATAGTTTTTGGCGCAACTGATCAAAATCGAGGTTTTCAAAAACTTGGTGCAAAATTACATCCTAAAACCGAAATTGTTTCTGGAGTGTTAGAAAACGAATGCTCACAAATAATGAAACGTTTTTTCGAAGATAAAAGAAAATAAATTTTATAAACATTTTTTTGCAATTCCACTTAAATCTTTAGTTTATAATTCTTCAACTTATTAACTTTAATATCTTTTTTTTAATATCAAAATCAATGTTAACAAAACTTTTAACACCTTCTTAAAATTATATTAAAAAATAATATACTTTTACTAGAATATTTGCACAATTTTTGTGATATCAAATTCATTACTAACTATTCCGAATCGGCTCCCTCTCCTTTGGAGATGGCTAGGGTGAGGACTTTAAATCCTTTATAATAATATGAAAACGAAAAATCTTTTGTTCGTGTTTTTTGCAATTTTTATGTTTCAAGCGTGTTCCAAAAAATCGGCTTCCGATTTTAATTCTGATTTTTCGATTTTCAAAGAACAAATTACCAGTTTTACCTCTGGAATAGTTACAGCTCAATCCGACATTCGAGTTGTTCTTGCCGTCAATAAAAAAGATTGGAAAGTCAACCAAGTTCTTGATGATAATTTATTCGAGATTTCACCCTCAGTTTCAGGAAAAGTTGTCGCTTTGTCCGAAAATACTGTGGCATTTATTCCCGAAAAAAAACTAAAACCCAATACGGAATATCAAGTTACTTTCAAATTATCTAAAGTACTAAATGTCAAAAAAGAACTCGAAGATTTCAAGTTTACAGTCAAAACTATCAAGCAAGACTTTTTGGTTACAACCAATGATATCCAATCGTATAGCAAAAATTATCAATACCTTAACTGCGTTGTTAAATTTGCAGACAACATTGATTTCGAAGATGCCAAAAAACTCATCGAAGCCAAACAAGAAGGAAACAATTTAAAAATAAAATTCGATAAATCGCAAACTTCCAATACCGAATTCAAGTTTGTAATTGACAGCATTCAACGCATGGATTCTGAAAGTATTGTCGAAATAAAATATGACGGTGGCGATTGCGACATCGATAGAAAAGACAAAATCGAATATAAAATTGCTGCAAAAAATGATTTTAAGGTAATGTATGTTGAAGTTCCCGATGGAACTATTCAGTCGTTATTAATCAATTTTTCTGAACCTTTAGAAAAAAATCAAAACTTTTCTGGTTTAGTAAATATTCAAAATACAAGTAATCTAAAATTCTCTACACAAGGAAATTTACTAAAAGTTTATTTCAATAATGAAATTGAAAACAAAACGGTTACTCCAGCAACTATTGAACAACCCAAAAAAGTTACTCCAAAAGTAATTCAAGCCGTTGATAGCCTTTCAGTTGCAGTAGACAGTGAAGCAGTAGTTGTCGCAACTGCAACCGTAAAAGCCGCAGTTGCATCAGAGGCTGTCGCAGAAGTAGTTCCAACCGAAGCCGAAAAAGTAGTATCTGGCGAATTATTACTAGAAGTTTTTCAGGGAATTGAGAGCGAGTATGGTCAGAAAATGAAAGAAAATTATCAATCGAAAATTTCATTTGACCAAGAAAAACCTGGCGTTCGCTTTATTAAAAATGGAACAATTTTACCAAGTTCAAATAACTTAAAATTGAATTTCGAAGCCGCTAATTTGAGTAATGTTGATGTAAAAGTTTATAAAATCTATAAAAACAATATTCTTCAATTTCTTCAAGATAATGAGTTAAACGGAACTCAAAACCTTAAAAAAGTCGCCCAACCAATTGCTAGAACAACGCTGGATCTAAAAGAAAATTCATTATTGAATTTGAGTAAATGGAATACTTTTGCACTCGATTTATCTAAAATAATCACTCCTGAACCTGGAGCAATTTATCGTGTAGAATTTTCTTTTAGAAAGAAATATTCTTTATATAAATGTGATAAGCAAACAGATGGGAGCGAAATTGATGATAACACTAATTCAGACGAAGATGAAGTCGATGAAAACGATGTCAATTATTCTGGAAATTCATACGACGAATATTACGAAGATTATGATTGGTCAGAAAGAGAAGATCCATGCTCGAACTCCTATTTTTATAATGCAAAAATAGGAACCAATATTCTTGCATCAGATTTGGGAGTAATTGCCAAACGCGGAAATAATAAATCGTATTTATTTGCTGTAAACAACATCCTTACAACTGAACCTGAAAGCGGTGCCAAAGTCGAAATTTTTAGCTTCCAACAACAAAGTCTTGGTGTAGAAACCACGAATTCTGATGGAATTGTGAATTTCAAAATCGATAAATTTGCCTATTTTGCAATAATTACCAAAGGCAATCAATCGACTTACGTCAAATTAGACGATGGAAATTCGCTGTCAATTAGTAATTTTGATGTTGCTGGCGAAGAACTTCAAAAAGGATTAAAAGGTTTCATTTATGGCGAACGTGGTGTTTGGCGTCCAGGTGATAATTTATACTTGTCATTTATTTTTAACGATGCTTCGAATAAATTACCATTAAATCATCCTATAAAATTCAGATTATCCGATCCAAACGGAAAAGTAACATATGAAACGGTTCAAAAATCGAATGAATTGAATCATTATTCTTTTGTTATTCCAACAAATGCTGAGGCTCCAACTGGAAGTTGGGAAGCAGTTGTGAGCGTGGGTGGTGCAAAATTCTATAAAAGTATCAAAATTGAAACCATCAAACCCAATCGTCTGAAAATCAAGAATAGTTTTAATGGTTCGTTGTTATCATCAACCAATCAAAACATTGATAATCTTTCAGTTACTTGGTTAACAGGTTCGGTAGCAAAAGATTTGAAAGTCGAAATGCAAGCCAAATTTTCGCAACAAGCAACTACATTCAAAGGATTTGAAAAATACATTTTTGATGACGAAACAAGAAAATTCAACACTGAAGAAAGTAATGTTTTTTCAGGAAAATTAGATTCAAATGGTCGAGCCTCAATAAATATTCAACCCAAATTGCAAGGTCAAGCACCAGGAATGTTGCGTGCAGCGTTTATGACCAAAGTTTTCGAAGAAGGCGGCGATTTTAGTATGGATGTAATGTCAGCTGCCTATTCGCCATACAAAACTTATGTTGGTTTAAAATTGCCAGAATTAACCAAATATGGAATGTTAGAAACACGAATCAACAACCGCTTTGATATTTTGACTCTCGATGAAAATGGTCATCCAAAATCGGTAAAAAATCTTGAAGCCAAAGTTTATAAAGTTGAATGGCGCTGGTGGTGGGATTCGTCAAACGATAATTTATCGAATTATAATTCTTCTGAATCGACAACTTCGTTCAAGACTTTTACAATAAACACTGATACTAATGGACGTGGAGCCATTTCATTCAAACTCGAAGACGAAGATTGGGGTCGATATTTAGTTCGAATTTCTGACCCAAATGATGGTCACGCAACTTCGCAAACTGTAAATATAGATTATCCGTATTGGTCGGGAAAAACAAGAAATACTGATGCTTCAACAGCAAATATGTTGGTTTTTTCTACCGATAAAAAGAACTATGCCGTTGGCGAAAAAGCCAAAATTTCATTTCCGTCAAGCGAAGGTGGTCGTGCATTGATTTCAATGGAAAATGGTTCAAAAGTCTTACAAACCATGTGGGTAAAAACCCAAAAAGGTGAAACCAAAGTCGAAGTGCCAATTACGCCGGAAATGGCTCCGAATGTGTATTTTAACATCACGCTTTTGCAGCCTCATGCATCGACCAAAAACGATTCCCCGATTAGAATGTATGGAATTGTGCCTATTGAAGTTATTGATAAAAACACGGTTATAGAGCCTAAAATATCCATGCCAGACGTCTTGAAACCTGAACAAACGTTCAATTTGAATGTTTCAGAAAAATCTGGAAAACCAATGACTTACACCATTGCTGTTGTAGATGAAGGTTTGTTGGACTTAACCCGTTTCAAAACACCAAATGCTTGGGATAGTTTTTATGTTCGTGAAGCATTGGGCGTAAAAACTTGGGATATTTATGACGATGTTATTGGTGCCTATGGTGGAAAAGTCAATCAGATTTTTAGTATTGGTGGTGACCAAGATTTAGGTGGTGGAAAAGCCAAAAAAGCCAATCGATTCATGCCCGTTGTTGTGTATCTTGGACCATTTCAACTAGGTTCGGGAGGTTCTGCAACTCATAAAATCACTTTACCAAAATACATAGGTTCAGTTAGAACAATGGTAATTGCTGCCGATGCAAAAACTTCGGCATATGGCGCAGTCGAAAAAGCAACGCCAGTTCGAAGCCCACTAATGGCTTTGGCAACGTTGCCTAGAAAAATTTCACCATCAGAAAAAGTAACTATTCCTGTGGAAATATTTGCTACCGAAAAACAGATTAAAAATGTACAAGTTCAAATAAAAATCAATAATGGCGTTCGAGTAGTTGGTGCAACAACTCAAAATTTAACATTCACTCAACCAGACGAAAAAATGGTTTATTTCAATCTGGAAGTTGGCAGTGCAACCGGAATCGGGAAAGTGCAAATTATTGCCACTTCTGGAAAAGAAAAATCGGTTTATAATGTCGAGATCGATATGACGAATCCAAATCCGGTTACGAATACTTTTACAGACGTGGTTTTAGAACCTAATACAACCAAAACAATTTCGTTTACACCGTTTGGAGTTTCAGGAAGCAATTCGGCAAAATTAGAAGTTTCGAGCATTCCGACCATTAATTTCAACAGTCGTTTGCAATACTTGATTCAATATCCGCACGGTTGCGTCGAGCAAACAACATCGTCGGCTTTTCCACAAATATTTTTAAGCGATGTAGCAGATTTAGATGTTATTCGTTTGGCATTAATCCAGAAAAATGTATCGGCAGGAATTCAACGTTTGAGCGGATTTCAATTATCAAATGGTGGATTTTCTTATTGGCCAGGCAGCACAAATGCCGATGATTGGGGAAGTTCTTATGCTGGACATTTCTTGATAGAAGCCGAGAAAAAAGGGTATGTTTTGCCCATAAATTTCAAGCAAAAATGGATTTCCTACCAACAGAAAGAAGCCAAAAAATGGCGTTTCGAAAAAAATTATGGAAACGATTTTGCGCAAGCCTATCGATTATATACACTGGCATTGGCGGGCGCAGCCGATTTATCATCAATGAATAGATTGCGGGAAACTACTGGAATTTCTAACGAAACCAAATTGCGGTTGGCAGCGAGTTACGTGCTTGCAGGTCAGCGACAAGCAGGATTGTCATTGTTAATGAAATCTAAAATCGACGAAGAAGACAATTATAATGTTTACAACTATTACTATTACGGTTCATCAGACAGAAATCGTGCCATGGCTTTAGAAACATTGATTTTGCTAGGTCAAAAGCAAAAAGCATTTGCAACCGCAGTAAAATTAGCGAAACAAATGTCGAGCAATATGTATATGAGCACTCAGACAACTGCCTACTGCTTGTATGCGATGTCGAAATTTGCAAAAAGTAACGGAAGCAAAGGAATAAATATTTCTTATACTAAAGACGGAAAATCGCAAGCTATCAATACCGTGAAAACGTTTGCAGATAGAAGTTTGGTTATAAAATCGGGAGCAAATGGAGTAACAATCAAGAACAATAAAAATAATACGGTTTATGTTCGGGTTGTAAATACTGGAATCTTACCAATTGGCCAAGAACAAGTTATTCAAACCAACGTTTCGGCGAATATTGTTTTCAAAAACAGAAAAGGCGCCGTAATAAATGTCGCAAAAATCGCTCAAGGAACTGAATTTATTGCCGAAGTAACCATCAGAAACAAGAAAAATGAACGAATGGAAAACATTGCGCTTTCACAAATTCTACCATCTGGATTCGAAATTGTGAATACACGTTTCACCGATTTTGGCGATGCAACCAACAACGAAGCAGATTATATTGACATTCGTGACGATAGAACCAATTTCTATTTTGGTATGAAAGCCAACGAAACTAAAACATTTAGAATTTTGTTGAATGCAAGTTTTCTCGGGAATTATTATTTACCAGGATTGCAATGCGAAGCGATGTATGACAATACTTTCCTGGCGAGAACTAAAGGCTTTTGGGTTGAAGTTGTGAAGTAGATTTTGTAACAAACAAGAGTTTTTAACCATCAAGAAATTATTTTAGTAAAAAATATGATTTAATATAAAATTAAAGTGATTATCAAACTAAAAGCGAATCTAAATCTCTCATTATCATATATTAAACAGAATAAAATCAAATCATCAATTGTATTAATACTTTTGGTGGTTTATTATTTTTCGTTGCCCAAAATTTTATTTCAAGAACCTTATTCGACAGTTATTGAAAGTAAAGAAGGCGAATTGCTGGGTGCCAAAATTGCTCGTGACGGACAATGGCGTTTTCCTGCGCAAGATTCGGTGCCATATAAATTCAAGAAATGTATTGTTTATTTTGAAGATGAATATTTTAATTATCACCCAGGATTTAACCCTGTGGCGATGGTCAATGCTGTAAAACAAAACCAAAAAGCAGGAAAAACCGTTCGTGGCGGAAGTACAATTACGCAACAAGTCATTCGATTATCTCGGAAAAATCAAAAGCGAACTTATTTTGAGAAAATTATAGAATTGATACTTTCAACAAGATTGGAATTTCGTCATTCCAAAAATAAAATTCTAGAATTGTACGCTGCTCACGCACCTTTTGGCGGTAATGTTGTGGGTCTCGAAATGGCATCTTGGCGGTATTTTGGTGTTCAATCTAATCAATTATCCTGGGCGGAAAGCGCTACTTTAGCAGTGTTACCAAATGCTCCAAGTTTGATTTATCCTGGAAAAAATCAAGAAAAATTACTTCGAAAACGCAACAATTTGTTATTAAAGTTAAATAAAAATGGCATTATCGACCAACAAACTTACGAATTAGCAATCGATGAACCTTTGCCACAAAAACCCTATAATTTGCCCGAAATTGCGCCACATCTATTACAACGAGTTGGCAAAAATCAAGAAGGAACGCGAGTAAAAACAACCATAGAATTTGAATTACAAAATCGTGTGAACCAAATTGCAAAATATTATTATAGTCAATACAAACAAAACGATGTCAACAACTTAGCGATTTTGGTCATTGATGTAAAAACCCGAAATATAATGAGTTATGTTGGTAATTCGCCTACCGATTTGAACCATCAAAAAGATGTTGATATTATTGAAGCCCCCAGAAGTACAGGCAGTATTTTGAAACCTTTACTATATTCTGGAATGCTCGACGATGGCGAATTGTTACCCAATACATTAGTTGCTGATATTCCAACTCAAATTTCTGGATATACGCCTCAGAATTTTAATTTGACATTTGATGGGGCTGTTCCTGCACATCGGGCATTGGCTCGTTCGCTTAATATTCCTGCCGTTTTGATGTTACAAGAATTTGGCGTTAATAAATTTTATGAAGAACTGCAGAGATTCAAACTTCGTGATATTTCGAAACCTGCAGATCATTACGGATTGTCGCTAATTCTTGGTGGAGCCGAAAGTAATCTTTGGGACTTGTGTCGCACATATGCAGGATTATCTTCGACAGTGAATTATTTTAATGTAAGTAATGGCAATTATCGAACCCATGAATTTGCCGAACTAAATTATGACAATAAATTTAAACCCAATTTTGGCTCAATTTCTAATCAGAAAACGATTCTTGGTGCAGGTTCTATTTGGCTAACGTACAAAGCCATGCAACAGGTCAATCGTCCAGAAGGCGATGAAGCTTGGCAGTTTTATGATTCGTCATTGAAAATTGCTTGGAAAACTGGTACAAGTTTCGGTAACCGCGATGCTTGGGCAATTGGCACTACTTCTAAATATGTAGTCGGCGTTTGGGTTGGTAATGCAACGGGCGAAGGACGACCTACTTTAACTGGTGTTTCGAGTGCTGCACCCATTCTGTTCGATGTTTTTAATTTAATGCCAAGACAAAAATGGTTTGCAACACCCAGCAAAGATTTAATCGAAGTCGAAGTTTGTGCGTTAAGCGGACATTTGGCTCAAGACGATTGCCCAAAAATTAAACAATATGTTTCTCTGAAAGGAAAAAACACTTCGATTTGCGCCTACCATAAAACGGTACATTTGGACAAAACCGAACAATTTAGAGTGAATAGTAGTTGCGAAAATGTAGACAATATTGTGACCAAAAAATGGTTTGTTTTGCCGCCAGTTATGGAATGGTATTATAAAAACCAACATGTTGATTACAAATCTTTGCCTCCATTTCGAGTCGATTGCGCAGGAACGCAAACTACTACAATGGATTTTATTTATCCGAAAACGAATTCTAAAATTTATTTAACTAAAAATTTCAATTCCGAAATTCAACCTGTGATTTTGAAAGTGGCTCACTCCAACCGAGAGGCAAATTTATTTTGGTATGTCGATAATGTTTATAAAGGAACCACAAAAACGTTTCACGAGATGCCAATTAGTCCAAATACTGGTTTTCATTATTTGTCCGTTGTCGATGAATTTGGAAATGAAATTAAACGGAAAATTGAGGTTGTGAAGGAATGATACCAAAAAAAGTATAAAATAATCCAATAAATTTTTTATTTTTAACCAATCCTTCCTCAAAAAAAATTGCGTAACAAATGCTATACAATTTTTTTTGCTTCGCCAGTTCGCACTTTCAGGCTCTGTTGCTGGATTTAGTTCTAAAATAAAATTATTTTAACAATATTTGAATCGAATGGTAGTTATATAAATAAATCCCTTAAAAAAAATTCTAATGGAAACTAAAATAAAAACTTCGCTTATTATTGGTGCTGCGATTGTGCTAACGGTTTGGATACTTGGAAGATCTTTCAAGAACAGAAATGAAAATCTTGATGCAATCTCGGTTATTGGGCTGGGAACAAAAGATTTTATATCTGATGAAATTTTGTGGTCAGGAAATTTTGCCACAAATAGTTCCGATATTAAAACGGCCTACAGCAAAATTATATCGGATCAAAAAATTGTTTCAGCTTTTTTTATTGCGAAAGGATTCAAGGCAAGTGAATTTACTTTTGGAGCTGTAAATTTTCAGAAAAAATTTAGAGAAATTAGAATTGAAAATTCTGAAAATATAAATCAAAACAAAGTAGAACAGATTTTTGATGGTTATGAAGCAACTCAAACGATTGATTTTTCTGCTAAAAAAAATCCAAATCTTATGAAACGAATTGAAGATGTATCGAGCAAAACATCAGAATTGATCAACTCTGGAATTGAATTAACATCAAATACCATTCAATATACTTATTCTGATTTGCCAAGTTTAAAACAAAGTCTAATTGAGAATGCAACAAAAGATGCTAATGAACGTGCCAATAAAATTGTGAAAACGGCTGATGGAAGTTTAGGGAAATTGAAAGTTGCGAGCATGGGAGTTTTTCAAATTACGGGTCAGGGCTCTACCGAAGATGATAGTTATGGTGGAAATAACGATATTTTTAGTAAAAATAAAACCGCCAGAATTACTGTTAGATTAGAATATGGATTGAATTAAATTCAAAAAAAGCAATAAAAAAACCGCCACTCGAGGCTTTAACCAAACAGGCTAAAAGCAATCTTTCGAGAGGCGGTTTTTTTTAATCTTTAATTTCCTTTCCTTGACTGTCATTAAAATGATATTCAAGGTACGTGTAAGCGTCACGTGGGATAATTTTTATCCATTTTCTGTGTTCTAAAAACCATTTAGAACGCAATGATGGAAACCCTTTTTGAAGGTAAGCGGCTACAAACGGATGAACGTTTAGAACCGCCTTTTTGTTTGTTTTTAATATTCTTTCTAAATCCGAGGCGATTCTGTCAATTACCAAAATTGGAGCTTCAATTTCTCCATTTTCGTTATTTGGATCTTCTTCTCTGGTTTTTATATTTACCTCTGGTCTCACTCGTTGTCTAGTTATTTGAACTAATCCAAATTTACTAGGCGGTAAGATTTTGTGTTTTGCTTTGTCGTCACTCATTTCTGATTTCAAAAAATCGAACAAATCTGCTCTGTTTTTTTGATCAGACATGTCTATGAAATCGACAACAATTATTCCACCCATGTCTCGCAAACGTAATTGTCTGGCAATTTCTCCAGCTGCAATCATGTTCACTTCCATTGCGGTATCTTCTTGATTTGTAGCTTTGTT
This sequence comes from Bacteroidota bacterium, assembly GCA_043779445.1. GTDB lineage: Bacteria > Bacteroidota > Bacteroidia > Flavobacteriales > Flavobacteriaceae > Flavobacterium. Next base: position 9,919 of record JAYWEG010000133.1, on the reverse strand, counting down.
AGCGCGGTTACCACTATTTACGTCAATGACGTGCAAAGCCTCTGTGTGTTCTATGATTAGGTATGCACCTTTGCTCATGGAAACGGTTTTTCCGAAAGAGGTTTTTATTTGTCGCTCAATATTGTATTTTTCAAAAATTGGCGTGTCGTTAGACTGATAAAATTTTACTATCGAAGTTTTTGAAGGCGCTATTTCTTGCAAATAGTCCTTCGTTTGGTTGTACAACTCTTCATCATCGATTTGAATTCCACTAAATGTGTCATTAAAAACGTCTCTAAGTATGGAAGATGCTCTGTTGAGCTCTCCTAAAACTTTAGACGGATGATGAGCAGTTGGTAATTTTTTACACATTGCAGTCCATCTCTCAATGAGATTCTGCAAATCTTTTTCTATTTCTGCTGTTTTTTTGCCTTCTGCTACTGTGCGAACAATAACACCAAAACCCTTTGGTTTTACTGATTGTACAAGTTTTTTTAATCGGTCTTTTTCGCCTTTTTCTTCTATTTTTTGAGAAATAGAAACTCGATCGGAGAACGGAACAAGAACCACGAAACGTCCTGCAAGGGAAAGTTCTGAACTTATTCTGGGTCCTTTTGTCGAAATTGGCTCTTTGACGACTTGCACAAGAATTGATTGATTGGCTGTGATAACTGATGCTATTGAACCATCTTTGTCAATTTCTTTTTCAAACTGAAAGTTTTTAAGGGAGAAATCTTTTATTTTACCTGCGCTTACAAGTTTAATGAATTTCAATTGAGAAGCAAGATTTGGGCCTAGATCGTGATAATGCAAAAAAGCATCTTTCTCGAAACCAACATTTACAAATGCGGCATTTAGTCCTGCAACTGGTTTTCTGATTTTAGCAATAAAAATATCACCAACCTGAAAGTTGCTTGTTTCTTGTTCTTTATGTAATTCTATTAGTTTTCCATCTTTTAATAAGGCAAAATCTACGGCTTCAGAACTAGATCTAATGATTAACTCTTTGTTCATGCAGTTGATTTTTATCCGAACTTTTTGGTTTAAAGTTTAAAGTTTAGAGTTTTAGAGTTTTTCAACTCATATCTCTTAACTCCTAACTCCTAACTGAATTGTAAGGATGGATTAAACAATATTTTAACAGGTATTGTACCCGGTGAAGAAGTTAGAATACAGAACAAATAAAATAGATTGTACTATAAAAGTCTTTTTTCTATTTTATTTTTTTCTAATCTCTATATCTTCAATTTCAATGAACTTATAAAAAGAAAAAAGTAGTTAGACTACTTTTTCTTTTTGTGACGGTTTGCTCTCGCTCTTTTCTTGCGTTTGTGAGTTGCTACCTTATGTCTCTTTCTTTTCTTACCACTTGGCATAATTGAGATTTTTAATGGTTAGTAAATATTTTATTTTGCTTCGTTATTAGTTCTAACACCCACCACAAATATTTTTGCAGGTTTAAACGCTGGAATGTTGTGTGCTGGAATTTTGATTGTAGTGTTTTTAGAAATGTTTCTACCTGTTTTTTCGGCTCTAGTTTTAATAATAAAACTACCAAATCCTCTAAGATAAACATTATCTCCTGTTTCTAAAGAAGTTTTCACTTCTTCCATAAACGCTTCTACAACTGCTTGAACATCTAATTTTTCAAGTCCTTTTTTTTCTGAAATTTTTGCTACGATATCTGCTTTCGTCATTTTCTTTCGTATTAATAAATAAATTTGTATTGATTTTTTTGAGGTTGCAAATATAGTAATTAAATAAATTAATATTCAACCTAAATGATTAAAATTTAATCATATAAACGTATACTTTTGTATTTTAATATTTTTAAATGAATTTTAGCTCGCTTTTATTAAAATGGTATAATCAAAATAAACGCGATTTACCTTGGAGAAACACCCAAAACGCATATCAAATTTGGTTATCAGAAATAATTTTGCAACAAACTCGAGTTCAACAAGGTTTACCCTATTTCTTATCCTTTACAACGGCTTTTCCTACGGTTTTTGATTTAGCTAACGCCAATGAAGAGCAAGTTCTAAAACTTTGGCAAGGTTTGGGATATTATTCTCGGGCTCGAAATTTACACAAAACTGCCCAAATTGTGGCTTTTGAAAAAAATGGAGTTTTCCCAAATAATTACATCGATTTACAAAAACTAAAAGGAATTGGAAGTTATACTGCTGCAGCTATTGCTTCGTTTGCTAATAATGAAGTAGTTCCAGTGGTTGACGGAAATGTTTTTAGAGTTTTGTCTCGTTTTTTTGATGTAGAAACCGATATAGCTTCAAATACTGCAAAAAAAGAATTTTTTAATATTGCAATGGAACTAATCCCAAAAAATAATCCTGCACAATTCAATCAAGCGATTATGGAGTTTGGTGCTTTGCAATGTGTGCCAAAAAAACCAAATTGCAAAATTTGTATTTTCAACGAAAGTTGCGCTGCTTTCCAAAAAAATAAAGTTCAGGTTTTACCTCTAAAAATAAAGAAAAACAAAGTTCAAAATCGATTTTTGAATTACCTTATATATATAGACAAAAAAAACAAAACTCAAATTCAAAAAAGAACTCAAAAAGGTATTTGGCAAAACCTCTATGAATTTCCTTTAATCGAAACAGAAAAAACTGAGGATTTTAATTTTATATTAGAAAATATTATCACTAAAAACGAAATAATTTCTATTCAGGAAATGAATTTAGAGAATATAATCCATAAATTATCACATCAAAAATTACACATTAAATTTTGGAAAGTTAAAACCAAAGGCGAACTTGAAAACGGAATTAATTTCGAAAAAATTTCGACATTCCCCTACCCTATTGTTATTGCGAATTTTTTAGAAAATCAAAAAGAAAACTTCATTTAATCACTTCTTCAAACTTCCGACAACGCCACTCATAAAAGCATTTAGATCAATACCTTCGTCTTCTTTTAAGCCCATTCGAACAATTACTAAATCTTGAGTTGGAAAAATAAAAATACGTTGACCCTGAAAACCATTGCACGAAAACATATCTTTCGGAACATCTGGATATCGGTTTCCAGCATTGAGCCAAAAATGTGCGCCATAATCACCTTTAGACCCAAAACAAGGGGTTGAAGCATATTTTACCCAACTTTCGTTAAGAATTTGTTCTCCATTCCAGTTACCTTTGTGCAAATACAACAGTCCAAATTTCGCCCAATCGCGTGTGGTTGCCCAGGCATATGAGGATCCAACAAAATTTCCTGCCATATCTGTTTCGACAACCATCGAATTCATTCCGATTTTGTCAATTAAAGCCGAATACCAAAAATCTAAATATTCCTGATGGGTTTTAAAATGATTTCTCAAAATTCCCGATAATAAATTTGTGGTTCCAGAGGAATAATTCCAATGTGTGTTTGGCTTGAATTTCAAAGCTTTCAAAACCTGTACTTTTCCCATATTTTTTTCCTGAAAAAGCATTTTTGTAGCATCACAGATTTTAGTGTAATCTTCTTCCCATTCCAAACCCGAATTCATGTGAAGCAAATCATTGATTGTGATGTTTTTTCGTTCATCGTTTTGCCATTCTGCAATTGGTGCAGGTTTGTAAATATCTAATTTTTTCTGTTTTTGAAGAATCCCAAAATAGGCACTTGTGAGGCTTTTTGTCATGGACCAACCTAAAATTCTAGAATTTTTATCGAAACCCGTATCATATTTTTCGGCAATAATTTTATTTTTATAAATTACTAAAACCGACCTTGTTCGTTGTTTTTTTTCTCCTATTTTATCGAAAACATTGGCAACAACGGAATTTAATTTTGCATAATCGATATTTGTGAAAACGGTATCTTTTGGCTCTAAATTTCCGTATGGAAATGGTAAATTATTTTCGAAGTTGGTTCTTTTTGGGACTTCATATGATTTTGTAATATCAAAATCATCTGTAATTAGAGTTGCTCCTAGACCGTCTCGATAAATTGCTTTACGTTCTTTCAAACCATAAACTGATGCTGTTGCAAACTTTCCAGCATCATTAACACTGTTTTTTGCTAATCGAACTAGTTTAATGTCATTATCGCTATTTTCAATCGTTTCGACCGATCGATTATCTAAAAAATGTCCCGAAGCAACACTTTTTGCTGAAAAGCCTGAAATTAAATCTAATTTAGGATAATTTGTAAAAACTACAAAACCAATGAAAAGTAACAATGTAATACCAAAATATTTTAAAAATTTTTTCATAAAACCATAATTTGGATGCAAGTTATTAATATTAATTTAAAAAAATGGAAATGAAAAAATTTATAATTTAAACCGATTAACAACATCAACATAACTGCGACTAACGCTTATTTTTTTGTTATTTGTAGTGATAATTTGCCAACCGCCAGTGTCTTTCAAAACCTCTTTTATGTGATTGATTGCCACCACGAACGACCTGTGAACTCGAACAAATTCGTCGGGATTGAGTTTGTTGTGAATAGCCGAAATTCCTTTATTAGTCAAAAAAGAATCATTGCAAGTATGTAACATTGCATAATCGTCTTGGGCTTCGACATAGATGATTTCATTGACCAAAATATTGATTAATTTATATCCTTTTTGAACCAAAACCCGATTTGAATAAGTTTTTGTTTGAACAGTTTCTAACAAATTGATCTGGTTTTCAATTGTAGATTTATCGTTTATTTTTACTTTTTCTAGTGCTGCCTGAAAACGATTTTTTGTGAATGGTTTTAATAAATAATCAATAGCATTTACCTCAAATGCTTTTATGGCAAATGCATCAAAAGCAGTAGAAAAAATAATTTGCGGCAAATATTCTAAATCCTCTAAAACCTCAAATCCTGTTTTTCCTGGCATTTGAATGTCTAAAAAAATTAAATCTGGTTGCATGGCGTTGATTACGCCAACAGCTTCGATACCGTTTTTGCATTCGGCAATAAGTGTGAAATTGTCATTGTCAGAAAGATATTCTTTTAATAAATTTCTAGATAAAATTTCATCATCAATAATTACTACTTTTATTTTTTCCATATTATTTTTGGATTGGAATACTAAAAATGACTTTGGCACCTTTGGGCAAATTTTCTTCTAAAGATAAGGTTTCTTGATACATTAACCACAGTCTTTTTCGGGTGTTGGACAAACCTATTCCAGATGATTTGTCAGTATTATGTCCCAACCCAAAACCAGTATCGGCAATTTCAAAAAATATTTTATTGTTTAGTTTTTGAATAGAAATCGAAATTTGACCGCCATCGATACTTTTAGAAATACCGTGTTTAATAGCGTTCTCTATAATTGGTTGCAAAATCATTGGCGGTATTTTATAATTCAATACACTTTCGTCAATATTATAAACGACCTTTAATCGATCGCGAAATCTGGCTTGTTCAAGTTCTAAATAGGTTTTATTAAAATCTATTTCTTCTTTTAACAAAATTAATTCTTGGTCATTAATTTTCATTGCGAACCGAAAAGTATCCGCCAATTTGGCAATTAATTCTCGGGCTGGTTCATTGTCTTTAGTCAATGTCGAATTAATTGAATTAAGCGTATTGAACAAAAAATGAGGTTGCAATTGTGCTTTATAATTATTGATTTCAGCAATTTGTGCAGCTTGCTTTAATTCTGTTTCTTTAATGGTTTGCAGTTGAAAATTTTGCCAATATTCATAGGCATGAAAAAAACCAAATTGCAAGCAATAAAACAAAGTTGGAATATAAATGTCCCAAACTTTTCCCGTGCCTTTCAAATAAAATAAATCGAAAATTTCAGCAAAAAACCTATACGAATGAAACCAAACAAAAACATATAACGGGCAAGTTATCAAATGGAATTTCAACCGAAATGACAGGCTTTTATTTTTTATAAAAATAAAATTAAACCACCAAATTGGGATTGTCAGTAAACCTTTTAAAGTATAATCTACCAAGGCTTCTTGCCACATATTGAACTTGAAATCAGATTGTAAGGAATTGGCCAACCAATACATAGTTCCAAAAACAAAATAAAAAAAACCGAGTATTAAAACACGTTTCTTGATAGATAAGGTTTCTTGCATTAGTTAGATAATTTGGTGATTGACGATTTAATATCTTCGTTTTCTGGTTCTAAAATTAATGCTTTTTTGTATGATTCTAAAGCCATTTGCTTGTTGTTTGTTTTTAAATAATAATCTCCCCAACGACATTCAACTATCGACGATTTAGGATTTTGTTCGTTTGCTAAGTCTAGAATTGTTTTCACGGCTGCAAAATCTGTGTTTTTTCTATTAATTAATTCATAAATCAAATAAGTTATTTGGTATTCGTTCATTTTCATTTCAGCGTAAGCCTTTTTAGACTCATCATACTTTTTTGCTTTCAACAATTCATTCGGAGCGAACTCATTGTCTGTCATTTTTATCATTGGTTTTTCTTGATATACATTTCTTAACGAATTTACTACACCATTTTTATCTCTACCAAAAAAACCTTTTATATTGTAATCACTAAAAATAATTGTGTCTTTGGCAATTGGAAAACAGTAAATTGGACTTCCGTTATTAAAACGTTCTACTAAATAATCATTTTCTATTGACATTGTTATAACTTCATCTGGTCCACTGCGGTAGCGGCCAGACATTTCAATTAAATCTTGTTTTGCGGGTTTTATTGGTGCTACTTCTTCTGGCAAAAAATTTGTCCAATTATATATTTTCGCTACAGAACGCCTAATTTCTTTGCCTAATCCATTCACATTATCACCAGAATTAAGCATTATAATCACCCCATTTCCGTCTTCAATACTTGCCATTCCATAAGCCAGAAAACCTGCGTTTACTCCTGTAAATTCAAAGTATTTTCCTTTTTCAGATTGATTATCGTTTCGTTGAATTAAAAATGGTCCAATCCCAATTTCCTCTTTGTAACCGCCATCGGCAACTTTGGCTTGTGGAGTAAGCATTTTTTTTGTCATTTCTTGGTTCAGAATTTTTCCTTTACCTACATATGATAGTTGGACGTCTATAAAAATTCGAGCCAAATCGGTTGGAGTTGTATACAATCCAGCTGCGGCTTGTTGCGGATATACATAAGGCATTCCTTTAAACCATGATGCGTCGGAATATGCCCAAGATGCATTTTTCGCAAATTTTTTAGGCAATGGTTGCTCGAAAGTTGAGTTTTTCATCTTCAATTTCTCAAAGATGTTTTTATTTGCAAATTCAGCAAAACCTTGATTTGTAACATCCATTATTGCCATTTGTGCGACCATGCTACCGCCTCCAGAATACCTAAATTCTTTTGTTGGTTCACTGTTTACTACAACACCACGAGTTCCTGCAATTTTATCGCCATTTAAAATCTCTAAAATTGTTGGGAGTTTTTTGTCGGGAGTAAATCCAAAATAAGATGTTTGCGAAGTTCCAGCTGTGTGACTCAACAACATTTTCAGATTTACAGGCTTGGTTTCCGACCATTCATTATCTTTAATTTTCCATGATTTCAGATAATTATTTATGGGTTCATCAAAGCTAAGTTTATGATCTTGAACTAATTTTAATGCTCCAACTGCCATGACAAATTTACTAATTGACCCTGCCGAAAACATTGTAGAGGTAGTTACTTTTTGATTTTTTAAACTGTTCGCAAATCCATATGCCTTTGCATAATCAATTTTATAATTTTTAATAACTGCAATACTAACTCCTTTAACATTATAAAATTTCATTCGATCGTAAATATTCCATGTTTTAAAATTTTTTATCGGAACATAAGGTATTAAATTGTTCTCTACTTGAACTATTCTCTCTAATACGGCTTTTGATTGGCCAAAAGAATGGACACTTATGATGATCAATAAGGTCTTAAAAAATAAATTCTTCATGATATTGGTTTTTTAAATTAATGATGAAACTCAAATTTGGACGCAATTTCACTATTTTATGTTAACTACAAATGCTTTTTCGGTGAATGAACTTTTCTTTCGGTAAAAGCTAAATTCCATTAACCGATAATCTCGTTCGTTGACCGTTTTTTGGTTTTGCCTCAACTTTTATCCCTTTAAATTTGCCTCATCATTAACCATATAAATATTTTTACGATGAAAACAAATTTAAACTTTTTCGCAATTATCATCCTTTTTATTTTTTGTTCAGGATTTAAAACTTTTCAAATTGAATCAAACAGGTTGTTACCTGAAAAATTGAGAGCAATTGATTATGGTATTCAGGGTGCTCATTTTCCAAATCCAACTTACGCTAGTTTCGAAGACGGCATGTACGTTTGGAAACACAACACAACGGTTAAATCATTAATTGAAGATTTGACAATTGTTGAATATGGCAGTTATGTTTATACTGACAAAGGTTGGTATTTGCGTGTAACTTATGATAACAAAATGTTTGCAAAAACCTATAACTGCAAAAATGGAATCCTCAAAAAAGGGAAAATTTACACTGATCCATCAAGCTGGAGACGATCAGAAGCTTTAGTTTCTGGCGATGCGATGTGGTTTTATATTGCAAAAAACAAAGCAGGAAAACTGTTTAAAGGAACTGCACTTGTTGAAACCGAAGCTAAACTTGTAGCAGAAAATCAAACTGCTAAAACTATTGTTTTTGACACAAAAAAAAGTATAGTAAATTGGACTGGCTATGGCGAAATTGGTGGATATAGCTTGACAGGAACAATAAATTTGCTATCTGGAAATTTTGTAATTGCAGATAATAAAATAAAATCTGGCACCATAATTATTGATGTAAAATCGATTGACCACAAAGACAATCATTTGAAAGAACATTTGAAAGGTAAAGATTTTTTTGAAGTTGATAAATATCCAATTGCTATTTTAAAAATCACAAATTGTAAAAATTTAATTAACAATGAAAAGGAAGTATCCGGTAATTTGACCATTAAAAAAACGACAAAACCTATAACTTTTAAAATGAAACAAATGGGCGATAATTTTTCTGGAACATTATCAATAGATAGAACTTTGTTTGGAGTGCAATACAACTCTAAAAGTTTTTTTGATAATTTAGGTGACCAAGCCATCAAGAACGAGTTTGATTTAAGATTTGAATTTATCAAATAAATATAAATCATTAATAACTTATTAATTTCAAATCCAAAATCTTAATAAAAACTAATCTATTAAAAAATGTTTAAATTTTTATTAACGAATGTTTCTCGATAATCAATCTCAATTGTATTACTTTTGTATTTAGAATTTTTCTAAATAACTATGTTAGACATCCAAAAAATAAGAGCCGATTTTCCGATTTTAACCCAAAAAGTAAACGGAAAGCAATTAGTATATTTCGATAATGGTGCTACTTCGCAAAAACCTCAGGTTGTGATTGATGCTATTTCGAAATATTATCAAGAAATAAATGCCAACATTCATCGTGGCGTTCATACTTTGAGTCAATTAGCTACAGATGCCTACGAAGTTTCTCGTGAAAAACTTCGAAATCACATCCATGCGAAATTTGCTCATGAAGTTATTTTTACTTCTGGAACAACGCATTCTATTAATATTGTTGCAAATGGATTTGCTTCCATTTTAAAAACTGGTGATGAAGTTTTGATTTCTGCCATGGAACATCATAGCAATATTGTGCCTTGGCAAATGCTTTGCGAGAAAACTGGTGCGATTTTGAAAGTCATTCCCATGAATTTACAAGGCGAATTAATTCTGGCTGAATTCGACAAACTATTATCCGAAAAAACAAAAATCGTAGCCGTTAATCATATTTCGAATGCGCTTGGAACATTAAATCCGATTAGATATATTATTGATAAAGCTCATCAATTTAATGCTGCCGTTTTAATTGATGGCGCACAAGCCGTTCCCCATCTTAAACCAAATGTTCAAGAACTAAATTGTGATTTCTATGTTTTTTCGGGGCATAAAATTTGTGGCCCAACTGGAGTTGGAATACTCTATGGAAAAGAAGATTGGCTCAACAAACTC
>JAYWEG010000132.1:0-4717 GCA_043779445.1 Bacteroidota bacterium | reverse complement strand
ACCATGTTCCGACACCAAGGCAAAACCAGAACTGCAAAGCACAATTTGCAAATTGCATCTTTGCTTTCGTTCGTCGCAGGAATTATAAATATCACGGGTTTTGAGTCTATTAATAAATTGACTACAAATGTTACAGGACATTTTGCATATATGATAAATGGACTTTTTAAACTTAATTTTTTTGCTAGTTTCATATTTTTTACCTACATATTTTTCTTCTTTTTTGGTTCGTTTGTATCTAGCTTTTTAATTGAAATTGTGTCTAGAAAAAATGTAACTAATGTTTATTTTTTTCCTGTTATCATTGAAATTATTATTTTGTTTTTAATTCCTTTTTCGGGAACAATTTTCGTTTTACACCATACAAATATTATCGCTTGTTGTTTGTTATTTGCCATGGGATTACAAAATTCTTTGGTAACCAAAATTTCCAATGCAACAGTAAGAACTACTCATTTAACTGGTCTTTTTACCGATTTAGGAATCGAAATTTCACAATTATTTTTTTATAAAGCAACCGAAAAACGAAATAAATTATTGATTTCCATAAAATTAAGATGTACCATAATTGGATTTTTTTTTATTGGAGGTATTTTCGGAGGCTATTTTTATCAAAGAATCGGATTAAACGTATTATATATTTCAGGATTTATTTTGATTTTAGGTTTATTATTCGATAACATGAAACTTAAAATTATTTTATTATCCAGAAAACTACGAATAGTACATTCTGTTTTTTCTTAAAAATCATATCATAATTATACAACTTAATTATTTAATTCTACAACTTTTTTTTTGAAAAAATTTTAAACTTTGACAGTAAAATATTTTTATAATAATTAAAAAATCCTGTCATGAAATCTAAGATTGCTTCACCAGTTAGCCTTTTAAGCTCGGGTCACGAATACAAAAAAAACAATTTGTTTAGAAGGAATAAAAAATTATTAATTCCAATATTTTTTCTACTAATTTCTTGCTCCACTACAAAAATTGTAAGTACTTGGTTCGAGCCAAATAAAGAAATCAAAATCAGTAACCTGAACAAAGTTTTGGTTGTTGCATTATTCAATAGCGAAACTAGCCAGCGCAAAGCCGAAGATCAAATGGTGAGTTATCTGAACGGGACTGGAGTGCAATCGTACAACTATTTCAAATCTGATTTCAATAAAGAAAATGAAGAAGCCATTCGTTCAAAAATCAAAAAAGATGGCTTTGACGGAGCCGTAACTATGAGATTAATCGATGTCGATAAAGAAAAAATTTACACTCCAAGCGAAACAAATTTTTATCCAGATTATTACAGAAATTTTAGCGGTTATTACTTTAATCGCTGGAATTACAACACAACACCAGGTTATTACACCACAACCAAAACCTTTACGGTCGAAACCAATGTGTATTCAATAAAAATGAATAAAATAATTTACACCGCATTGACCGAAAGTACTAACCCAGATGGGTTGAAAAACATGATCGACGAAATTTCTAGAGTAGTCTATAATCAGATGGTTAAAGATAGTTTTGTAAAATAATTGATGTAAATTTCATGAGAAAATTTTTTTTTATATCATTACTTTTTTTCATTTCCTGCAAAGAAAAACTCGAACAAACCAAACCCATCATTGGTGATGTTACCGAAAGCGTTTATGCATCGGGAACTATAAAAGCCGAAAATCAATATACCGTTTTTTCGACTGTAAGCGGAATTCTAAAAAAAATTGATGTAGTTGCAGGGCAAACCATTGTCAATAATCAATTACTTTTTGAACTAGAAGATGATAAAGCCGAATTAAATACTCAAAATGCCAAATTGACTTATCAACTAAGCCAAAATAATAACCATTATATTCAGGATAAAATTTCAGAAATGGAACTCAAAGTGCTATTGGCTCGGGATAAATTGTTGGTTGACAAATCGTTATTCGATAGAAACAATCGTATTAAACAATACAATGTTATATCCGAAGTCGATTTCGAAAAAGTAGAGTTGGCATACAAATCTTCTAAATTAAATCTTCAAACTTCTCAAAAACAATTATCGCAACTCAAATCGCAATTGAATTTTGACCAAAATAAAAATAATATTCTATTAAAAATTGGTCAAAAAACACAAAATGATTATAAAATAAAAAGCGAATTTTCAGGACAACTTTTCGATGTTTTAATTAAAGAAGGCACATTAATTTCACCACAAATTCCACTGGCAGTTATTGGTCAAAAAAACGCTTTTTTAGTAGAACTGGAAGTTGATGAAAACGATATGGCAAGCATCAAACTCAAACAAGACGTTTTGATAACTTTAGACAGTTACAAAAACCAAGTTTTTGATGCCAAAGTCGATAAAATTTATCCGATAATGAAAGAGCGCTCTCGAACTTTCAAAATCGAGGCACATTTTATTAATCCGCCACCAAAACTATATCCAAATCTTTCTGCCGAAGCCAATATTGTCATTCAAACTAAAAAAAATGTAATTACAATTCCAAGAAATTATTTATTAAAAGGCGATTCAATTCAAATAAACAAAAAAGAAAAACGCAAAGTAAAAACTGGTTTGGCAGATTATCAAAACATAGAAATTATAGATGGATTAAAAGCTGATGAAATGATTTATAAACCCAAAGAATGAATTACAAACTGATTTTAAATATTGCCATTCATTTGCTTCGAGCCCGGCTAAAACAAACCATTGTTGCAGCTGTTGGCGTGACTTTTAGCATTGCTATGTTTATTGCTTTGGTTAGTTTTATGAATGGTTTAAATGATTTGTTAGACGGATTAATGCTCAACAAAACGCCGCACGTTCGGTTGTATAACGAAGTTAAACCATCACAAAATCAACCTGTTTTATTATCGAAAAAATACAAAAATAACACCAATTTTATCAATTCAGTTAAACCGAAAGACCGAGGAAAATCGATTTATGAAAGCAAAAAAATCATCCAGGATTTAAAACTCGATAAACGTGTTATTGATGTGGCTGCTAAAATAAATACGCCTGTTTTTTTTAATTCGGGAACCATAGAAATTGCAGGAGTGATCAACGGAATTGAAATCGAACCCGAAGAAAAATTATTCAAAATATCCGAAAATGTTATTGACGGAAAAGTTGCCGATTTGGCGCAAAGCAACAGCATCATTATTGGAAAGGGTTTAGCAGATAAAATGTTACTTTCAAAAGGCGATAATATTAATATTACTTCTGCACAAGGCACTGTTTCAATGCTTAAAGTTGTTGGAGTTTCGCAAGTTGGGATTGCAGAAATTGACAATACTTTTAGTTATACTTCTTTGGTGACGGCTCAAAAATTATTGGATAAACCTGTAAATTATATCACCGATATTCAAATAAAATTATTCGATATGCAAACAGCACCAACAGTTGCCAAAGAATTTCATGATAAATATAATACCGATACCATTGATTATCAAACGGCTAATGCACAATTCGAAACAGGAAGTAGTGTTCGATCCATAATTTCGTATGCCGTTGGTTTTGTTTTGCTTTTGGTAGCTGGTTTTGGGATATATAATATTTTGAATATGATGATTTACGAAAAAATGGATACCATTGCCATTCTAAAAGCAACTGGTTTTTCGGGTAATGACGTCAAGTGGATTTTTATTTCTTTATCCATAATTATAGGTATTGTTGGAGGATTATTTGGGTTATTATTTGGGTATATTTTCTCGTCGGTCATTAGTATTATTCCCTTCCAAACGGCGTCGTTACCTACTATAAAAACTTATCCAGTAAGTTTCAATGCGATTTATTATTTCATTAGTATATTTTTTGCCCTTTTTACAACAACTATCGCTGGTTTATTTCCGGCATTAAAAGCTAGTAAAGTTGATCCAGTTGAAATAATTAGAGGAAAATAAAAATGGAGACCAAAATATTAGAAGCGATTAATATCTCCAAAACATTTCACGAAACAATGGATGTGAAGGTTTTATCGGATATTAATTTCTCGATAAACAAAAGCGAATTTGCATCCATAATTGGCAAATCAGGTTGTGGAAAATCTACATTATTGTACATTTTATCAACCATGGATACCGTTTTCGATGGCGATTTAATGATTGATTCTGTTTCGATGAAAAACAAACTCGATGCCGAATTGGCGATCGTTCGTAACCAAAAAATAGGGTTTGTATTTCAGTTTCATTATTTGCTAAACGAATTTTCGGTTCTACAAAACGTGATGTTACCAGGACTGAAACTCGGAAAATTAACCGAAAAAGAAATCGAAAACAAGGCCTACGAAAAACTGATAGTTCTCGGCATTCAAGACAAAGCACTAAACAGTCCAAACCAACTTTCGGGTGGTGAGAAACAGCGTGTGGCAATTGCCCGTGCCTTAATCAACGATCCAATAATTATTATGGGCGACGAACCAACAGGAAATTTAGACAAAAAAAACTCCGAAATCGTATTCGATGTTTTCAAAGAATTAGCAGAAGTGTACCATCAATCACTCTTGATTGTTACTCATGACAACGATTTTGCCAAACGAACTCATCGAATTATTGAAATGGAAGATGGGAAGATTATTAAGATGTAGTTTTCAGTCTCAGCCTCCAATTTAAATTTAAAAAACCGAAATTTCATAAGGAATTTAATTTTAAATGTTTTTAAACTTGAGAACTAAAAACTATAAACTAAGACTGAGACTGAAAACTGTGAACTGAAGACTGAGACCTAAAACTGAATACT
>JAYWEG010000131.1:0-11832 GCA_043779445.1 Bacteroidota bacterium | reverse complement strand
TTTTAAATGGTTCAAAACTTTTAAAATCGATTGTTTTCAATGAGTTTTCTGCAAGAAAATCATATTTATAATCTCTTTTTCCAAACAAATCATAATGAAATACTTTGCCCAATTCTGTTGGTTTTTTCTTTCCAGTTTTTACAAATACATTTATAGAAACGCCTTGTTCAATATCAAAAACATTTACGTCAGCCGAACCATCGGGCGAAGTTTCTTTTTTCTTGGCGTTTCCGTGCAAATCTATGGTGTAAATTTTGTCGTAGGTTTTTAGCAAATTCCATCGCATTCCACGAAATGTTGGATTGTCTAAAAATCCGTGCGGATTTATAAATGCCAAAACTCCGCTACCGTTCCGCTCGATATAATGTTGTCCGTATCGTAAAAATTTTACATAATCGTCATTTATAAATTTCGAATTTTGTTCTTTTAATTTTTCCTTTCCGCCTGGTTCTTTTTTGTAATCTTCCATTAAATCGGTAATCCATTTGCCTTTATTCTTGCTTTCGCCACTATATGGCGGATTGCCAACAATACACATAACAGGTGTGTCTCGCTTAATAAAATTGGCTTCGTTGGCTTCGCTAGACAACCAATTGGCAAATAAAGTTCCAGTATCTGGGTGACTTTCTTCGAGGGAATTTGTCAAATATATCTTAAATCTTTGTTCTTTGGTTGGTTTAAAACCAGTTTCGGTTAGCAACAAATCCATTTGCAAATGCGCCATTGCATAACTCGCCATCAACAATTCAAATCCGTTTAGTCTTGGTAACAAATGCGTTTCTACGTAGTTGCTCCAAACGCCTTGTTGCCCTTTGAATTTGGCGTGAATGTGTTTGACAACTTCCGCAAGAAATGTTCCTGTTCCGGTTGCTGGATCAAAAATTTGCACTTTGTGCACTTCTTGCTCAATGGTTTTGCCTTGTTGGTTTACTTTTATTTTGGTTTTGCTGTTATCAGCCAAACCTTGTGACAAATCGAATTCGGTTTTTAGAATATCGTCAACGGCACGAATTATAAAATTTACAACTGGTTTTGGTGTGTACCAAACGCCACGTGCTTTTCTTAATTTTGGGTCGTATTCGCTTAAGAAAGTTTCGTAAAAATGGATAATTGGGTCTTCCATTTTTGTTGATTTTCCGTAATTTTTTAAGATTTCGGCAACGTTACACGCCAAGAAAATTTCGACTAAACTATCTACAATCCATTTAATTCGGTCATCAATATCAGGACCAGCAATATATCCAAACAATTTTCTGAGAAATGGATTTGATTTCGGAATTAATTCTGATGCTTCTTGGCGAGAAAATGTTGGCAAAGTTGGGTCGTGCAAACGAGCGGCAAACATTCCGTAAGCAATAGTTTGGGCGTAAACATCGGCAAAACCTTTTGGCGTGATGTCGTGAATTAAGATTTCTTTGAAAGCGTTCATTTGGTCTTTCAACGTACTATCTTGACTATTATTTTCGTCTGAAACCAACGAAAGTTCAATAACATCAGAAAGAAGGCGGGCTTTGCCCGCCATCATTTCTGCTAGTTTTTTTGAACTTTTTATAGTTTGCCCAATGTGTTGGCAAAAATCTTTTATAAGGTTTGTAAAAGTTGCAAAATTGCCAGATAACGGAACGATAGTTCCGTTTTGTATTTCGGCAATTGCAATTTTTGTTACAAAAATTCCATCGATATAAAGATGAAAATCAATATAATCGGTAAAAATTAAATTATTTAGTGAATTTTTATAACGGTCGAATTGTTCTTTGTTTCCTGTTTTTTTATTTCCAAGTAAATCTTTATCGCCAATATCTTTGGCTTCGATAAACCCAAGAGGAATTTCTTTTTTGGTTAGAATATAATCAGGTGCGCCACATTGTTGGCGTTTTGGTTCATTGGTCGCACGAATTTCGGGAACAATACTTTCTAATAATTGTTCTAGTAAACCACGAAAAGTATGTTCGGTTGCGTTTCCAAGTTTGTATTTGGCGTTTATATTGTCAATGTATTGTTCTAATGTCATTCAAAAATTCGTTTGAGCAAATATATATAATTGTGTAATAAAATTTTGACTATTTAATTTTTATATTTGCGTTTCTACAAATCTAAATTTTAAAGCAAATTGAAAAAATATAAATACAAACCAACACGATTATTTTACATTTTGATTGCAAGTTTAATTGTTTCGGCTTTCATTTCTCCAATTGCTTTAATGTTGGTTTTCGGCTTTTGGTTTTTCTACGCTTTGATAAATTGGGCGAACAAAATTAATAAAGAAAACGATTGTTGATTTTAGGTTTTTGTTCCTGTTTTCCTCTGCGCTCGGAGCATTACACACAACTAGCTTATATGCGAAACTTTGTTTCGCATATAAGCCCTATATAGGACTAATTAGCGAATATTCGGTTCGTTTTACGATTTATCAAAAATAAGAAAAATAAATTATAAATCATCAAACGGGCTTTTTATTTGTTGTAAACTTTTTGTACTCACATGGGTATATATTTCGGTGGTCTTACTACTGGTATGACCCAATAATTCTTGTATGTATCGCAAATCGGTGCCGCTTTCTAACAAATGTGTTGCATAACTGTGTCGCAACCAATGTAATGTTACTGGTTTTGTTATTCCAACCTTTTTTATGGCCTGTTTTATAACTATTTGCAAACTTCTTGCATCATATGGCGTGCCTTGAACTTGTCCTTCAAACAAATAATTAATAGGTTTATGTATTTTGTAATATTCTCTAAGTAACTCTAAAATTTTAGAACTTAAAGGTACAATTCTATCTTTTTTTCCTTTAGAATTTTTTAATAGTACAATATTTCTTTTTGAGTCAATATGTAATGGTTTAAGTGCAAGCAACTCCCCGCAACGCAAGCCACAACTATATATCAACGAAAGCATTGTTTTGTGTTTTATATTGCTGTGAGCATTGAGAATCAATTTTATTTCTTCTTTACTCAAAACATTAGGCAATATTTTAGACTGTTTTGGTCGATGTATTTTATCGGGTTCAATTTGTACACCTTGTATGATTTTAAAATATAGTTTTATGGCGTTCACAATTTGGTTTTGATACGAAGCTGACAAATTATTTTTTAGAATATATTCGTTATTGTACAAAATAACATCTGCATTGGTAATCTCAAAGACCGATTTTTCTCTGAAAAAAGTTAAGAATGATTTTAAAGCATCAGTATAGGTCTTAACAGTGTTTGGGCTATATCTTTTTGATTGTAACCATTGTCTAAACTTTTCTATTTGTGCCATTCCATCACCAGAGGGAATGGGTGTTGCTTCAATTTTAAAACGAATTCTATTTTCGAAATTATCTGGCACATGCCACACTTGCAGCGATTGGCTCCAGCGTGCACCTTCAATTTGTTTGATGCGGGCAATGAGCGTGGCATTTTTTTCGAAATACACCGCTATGCGCTTTTCTGTTTTGTGAATAATGATTTTTGCGTTCCAGTTCATGTTGTTTTTTTATTTTCCAAAAGCCTGCCATTAAAGCGCCTAATAATCAAAATTTTGTTCTTCACCATTCAAGGCTCTTCCCTCAAGAATCATTCGCTTAAAATTGTCTCTAAATTCGATGTACATATTTTCTTTTTCTTTTTCAAATTTAAACCCCATTTTTTTATTAAATAAATATTGCTCATGAGCTAGTGGCAGGTGTGCTGCAACTTTTTTAAAGTAATATTTATTATAGGCAATTTCAATCGCCAATCGGATATCATAATGAGATTCGACAGGAATGGGTTCCTCTGCATCTAAAATACAATTAAGAGTATGTTGTAGATCGAAATTTTCATGATTTTTACTACCCTCGGTATAATATTTATATTTTTTTTGGGTTTCTTTATCTTCGAATGTATCCACAAAAAATTTTATAGTTTTATCATCCCATGTACTTAAATATGGTCTTGTATCCCTTTCTGGTTCTGGCTCTAGTTTAGTTTCAGCATGTTTAGCATTTTTGGCTTGTCGATATATTTCAATATAAAAATTTTCTTTTTTGCCTATTGTATCTGGTAGTAATAGTAGCGAACTGTTGCCAGTTTTGTTGTTATGATATTCATACCAGTCTGGCATTGCAAAATCATTTTCCTCTTCATTAGAGGTATAGCATGCTTTAATCTCTTCATGATCTTGCCAATCATTATGGTCTAGATAATGAGGAGGAAAATCAATATCATATAAAAAAGCTTGGTATAACTCAATATCATATTCTGTAATAACTTCTAAAAAGGGGCAATTTAAAATATCTTGCTCCCATACTTTAAAATCATAACCTACAGTTACTCCTTCGATTGTAATTTGTTGCGCACGCCACAAGCATTGTTTATCAAACAATTGTTTTTGCAAAATATATTCAAGTTGCTTGTGTGCCTCGTTAATCCATTGGTCTCGTTTGCGTTCCAGCATATTTTTGTACATGTCACCATAGGAATAGCTCAAATGTTTTGTGTTGAGATAGGAGTCTAAAAAACTTTTCATTGGATTGCCAAAATAGCCTTTGAAGTATTCCACGACCGCTGGGTTGGTTTCTAACTCTTTTCGCCATTTTATTTTTAAATCTTTTTCTTGTAGTAAATTATCGATACCATCTTTGACTTTTTTTTGGGTATAGTTGTCTAAGTGAGTCTCATCAGAATTATTCTCTTCTTCCATTTTTTTTAGATTTATTAAAATTCAATTTCGTTTTGTTTAGCAAATTATGTTGTCGTTTATAGCACTCAAACGTACTCTTTTTTACAAATTTTAGAGGTTCTATTTTCCAAATGCCTGCAAGAGTACATCTTTTTCGGTTTGAAGTTTCAGGATTTGTTGTTGTAGTAGGGCAATGGTCTGGTCTTTGTCGTGATTCGCAGGTGCATTTGTGCTATAATCAATGGGCAATTGCGCCGCAATGTCCAAGAAAAAATTGTGCTCCAGAGCATGGCAAAGTTCCCACAAGGTTTGGGTTTGTATGCTTGGTTTTTTTTGCAAACCCATGATGTGACTAATGTTTTTATGAAGTCTTCGTGCTAAGGCGGCTTTTCTTGTTCTGTTTTTGACAAAATATAAACCTATAAGTTGGGCGGTATTGAGGTTGTTTTCCATAGTAGCAGTTTTTTTGAATGTAATAGTACAAAAATAGCAAATATAATTGTAGTATTTTGTAATTTAATTAATTAAAATGTAATACTATTTGCAATAAATATATATATAATATGTATTTTGTGTAATATAATGTATTAAAAATGCAAATACATTTGATGAATTTAAAATATAATTTGATTTTTTACAAGTTTAAGTGCCTAAAGTTGCAATTACATATCATGCTACTACAAAACATGGTCTATCATAGGTTTTTTTTAACCCTAAAAAAAACCTAGCAAAAGTTTTGCTAGGTTTCAAATCACGTCATTATTATAAAAAAATTACGGAGTTGTATCTGTGGGTCTGCCTCCATTGCCTTGTGCCTCATAACGCACTTTGAGCCTGTCATAGGCAGATTTTGCATTAGGTATTCCTGCATCGGTAGCATCTTTGTAGTTGCCATAGGCTTTGTTTGCCATGCCATAGGCCTCATGCCCCGCAATGCGTTTGGCATCTTTTACACGTTGCAACAAATTGGCTAATCCAGATTCAACAGCGTTTAACTGATTGAAAATAGTGAGGTCATTTTGCAAAAAGTCAAGGTTAATATAGGGCGTCAATATGCCTGTTCCAGTAATTCGTGCTTCTGTGAGCACATCTTCGGCAAAAACTTTGTTGCTCACATCAATGGCGTTGTATTTGCCTCGTTGCTCTTCGGTTAGCGTTGTGTTGGCGGGTAGTATGCCTAAAATAGTGCTAATACTACTGGTAATGGTAGTAACATCTGCTGGGGCAATGACTACATTAATTCTGTTTTCTGATAGATTTGACATCTTTCTCCAATTTTTAAAGGGTTAAGTACCTCAAACGGCAACGGTTTTATAAATATTGTGTAAGATTTATCTTTTTAACATTTTTTTATCTTCCATTGGTCAACATAGTTATTTACTGTTTATGCCGTGTGAATTGGAACGCGGATGACCTGGATTAAACAAACAAAAACGGATTTTTTAAATAAAAAAAAGGATTGTCAGTTAGTGGTAACAAAGCTCAATTTTGTTATTCTTAAATAAAGTAAATTTTTTTTGCCACTAATTGCACAGATTTGCACAGATTTTATAACTACCATTTTAAACAAATCTGTGAAAATCTTTTTAATCTTTGGTTGTTTTTACTATTTTAGTATTAGTCAAGGACAGTCCTATAAAAAAATCAGCGCAAAATCTGTTTGATCCGTTTTATCTGCGTGCTATTATTGAACCAGCAATTTTCCAGAATATTTTTTTTCGTCAATCAGCATTTGTACAATATAGGTACCTGTTTTTAAATTACTAACATTGACGGAACTAAATTCGTTTTCGAGTATCACTTCTTGGATCTTTCGACCCAAAAGGTCTAAAATTTCAATTTTTATGTTTTTTGTACCTATATATGTAGGAACTTGAACCGAGAAAGAATTTGTTGCAGGATTTGGATACATTATCAATTTTTCTGAATTAGTATCAAATATTTTTGAATTTAAGTTTGTTGCCACGTCGCCATACCAAGCACCACGGCAACCTGTTGAAGCATAAATTCGGTTTTGAACTTTCATATCGCCCTCGATATTCCCGATTAAACCTTCTGGAATATTATTAGTGCCTAAATCTGTAAAAGTTTGTCCTAGATCATACGACACAAAAATACTTTCCAAACTTCCAATTTTTCCATAGACGATCAATGAAGCGAAATTTGTACCTGGTTTTTTCATTCCAAATCCAAAAGCATACACTTCTTGAATCGAGGATAATGTAGTCCAAGTTGTGCCACCATTTGTTGAATGCCATAGTTTTCGCAAATTTGGACTTGGGTCATTTTGCAAAATATAGTTATTGAAAGGTGCAAACCAAATATCATCCTCTAAAAACGGATTGGCTTTTAATTGTCCGTTTCCGGTTATAGGTAAAACGGCTGTGCTCATAGCCGTCCAATTTGCACCACCATCGGAGGTGCGCCACAATTTGGTTACAAAAGTCGTGCCTTCCATAGCATAGAAATAGAATTTTGAACCATTTACTTTGTCACTTTCTAAGGATTTTCCGATAGAAAATGTGGAATCAAAAGAAAACCCAAAACTACCCGTTGAGAAGTTAATATTGTTGCAAATGGACCAAGTTGTCCCGCCGTTTGTTGTGAATCTAGGAAAATTTTTCACAGGATTTGTACATCCAGAAATGGTACTTGTGTTGTTTGGAACCCAAACAAAATTGTTAGAATTGGTTGCAGAAATAGCAATGTTTCCGCCCCATGGGGCATCATTGCAAGTATTTGTGTTATTCCAGAATGATTGCCAAGTGTTACCACCATCATTGGTTTTCAAAAACCTGTTTATGGTTGATGGATTATTATAGTCCTGACCAATAAAAGCCATTGTGTTTGGATTTTGAAAACTATAATCCATTGAAATTGATGCTCCAAGTCCAAAAGTTGGATCTATTTTTGCGAAATTTCCGTTATCTAAATTTTGATATTTGAGTGCTAAAATATCCATAACATTAGTAAAAAGTGGCGTGGTGTTTGGCAATGGTGGCGAAAACATGCTATTGACACATAAAATTTCAAGATCTTTCATAACCGTTTGCGACGAAATTTGAGCAGGATTTGAAGAGATATCCTCGATTTTCAAAACCCCATTACCACTAGTCATCCATAGTTTTTTGTTATCTACTTGGTCAAAACCAATGTCTCCCACCCAGTCATAACCCTCTGTATTGACCCAACTTGTAGGAAAAGTAAAATTCGAGGCTTGATATTGACTCAAACAACTTTGATATCCCGAATTGCCTTCGTTAGTTAGGATTTTCCAGTTTGGAGCTGCTGCATCGAAATTTTCTGTAAAGAATATTTTTCGAGGCATTGTTCCTCTAATAGCAACATAAACAGTATTTGGGAAACCAGGACGAACTGCTACAGCATTGTACATATATTTTCCAAAATAGGGACAATTGTAGTTGTTAGATAGCCCTGGAGTTTTGTTTGTAAAAATTCCAGAGCAATCATTTGCATTGGGAACAAACTGCCAAACTTCGCCATCGTTATAGCCATCACCATCTTGCATAGTGGCAATAATCAACTTATTATTCGAAAAAACGGCTCGAACGGGGTTGTACAAATTAATATTGAATCCATTTTGTAAAAAACACCAAGTTGCTCCACCATCTGAACTACGATAAATACCTTCGTCGATGAGACCTACATATATATTCTTAGAAATTGTTTGAGAATTTATGGAGAGGGTTGAACTTGGATCGAAAACCACAAAACTAATACCACCTTTTTCTGGCAGTCCACCATTACCACCAGTGGGTGTAAAGGATGTTACTTTGCTCCAATTTGTTGCGGAATTTGTGGTTTTGAATAATCCGTCAAAGCGCGTACCACAATACACCACACTGCTGTTGTTTGGGTCAATGGCTAATTTTTCGCCAGAGCAACGCCAAGCACCATTGCCAAAAACTTTTCTGTTTTCGTCCCAATTTTGGTTGATGCTCCAAGTTTGTCCGTTGTTTATGGATTTTAGTAGATAGGATTTGTAACCATAATTCCCTGAAAGTGCATAAATGACTTGGCTGTTGCCCGACGTTGTTTTATCGATAGCAAAACTTTCTACACTCGAAATATCTCTTTGATTGATAGAAATTAGATTATCAAAAAGATTGATCCATTTTTGATTGGCGTCGTCGAATTTAAAAATGCCTCCAACATCGGTGCGAACATATTTTGCATTATTTATGGGATTTATGGTCAACCCGTCCACATATCCCATTCCTAGAGTCGAAACATTTTTCCAATTTACTTGTGCATTTGAGTTTAATGATAAGCATAAAAAACTAGCAACAATAATAATTCTTTTCATAATAGTTCCTTTTTTTAAATTAAATTTATAAAATGGGGATGTTATGATAATTTATAACGTTATGATTTGTAACTTATTATGTAAATATAAAAAAAAATAAATTAAAATTTTTCTATCCATTTAAAATTATCATTAATAATTTTATTTTTATTTTCTTTAACGAAATTCAAATAGGCTTTTGCCAACGGAGTAAATTTTTTGTTTTTTTGCCAAATCAAATACCAATTCGAAATTATAGGAAATTTTTCTACAGGAATTATTTGTAACTCATTATTTTCTAGTTGGTTTTTTATGCCAATAATTGGCATTATCGAATATCCAAGACCTGCAAGTACACTCTGTTTTACTGCTTCGTTAGAGGTGAGTTCCATTTTTTTATGAACAGGTAAATTATTTTCTTTAATGAATTGTTCCATTACAAATCTGGTTCCAGAACCTTGTTCCCGATAAATTAATGGAATATTTTCAAAAATCGAAGCATCATATAAATTACCATTAAATCCATGATTAGAATTACCTATTAAGTATAATTTGTTTTCCATTAAATCTAACTTTTCTATTTGTAAAGTGGTGGGCAAAACAGAAACCATGGCAAAATCAATTTCATTTTTCTCAAGACTTTCCAAAACTTTTGATTTGTTAGTTACATCTAAAAGCAATTCGATTTGGTCATGTTTTTTCATGAATTCCGATAAAAAATAGGGCATAATGTATTTTGCGGTGGAAACTATTGAAATTTTTAATCGTCCAAAAAGTTGTCCTTTGTATGCCATTGTTTTGTAATTTATAGCATAAACTTCATTTAGAATATTTTCAGCAGCCAAGGCAATTTCCATACCAAAATCGGTTACGAACAATTTTCTACCAATTATTTCTGTCAATGGAATTTCGAATTGATCTTGAAAATTTTTTAGTTGAATGGAAACTGCAGGTTGCGTTAAAAACAATTCGTCGGCAGCTTTTGTAATGCTCTTGAGTTGTGTTACTTTCAAAAAAACTTGTAATTGATGTAAGGTGTAGTTCATAATTTATTTTTATGTGTGATATAACAAATATAAATAAAAATTAATGAATTAGATGTATGAACTTTGTCCCAGATAACAAAAAACTAAAAATACTATTTATGACTCGAATAACAGTTGCAAAAGGAGACGGAATTGGTCCAGAAATTATGAATGCTACTTTAGAAATCATCAAAGCAGCAGGCGCAAAAATCGAAATTGATGAAATAGAAGTTGGCGAAAAAGTGTATCTTTCTGGAAACACATCCGGAATTGCCAACGAATCTTGGGATATTATTCGAAAAAATAAGATTTTTTTGAAAGCACCAATCACAACTCCTCAAGGTGGTGGTTACAAAAGTTTGAATGTTACGACCAGAAAATTTTTGGGTTTATACTCGAATGTGCGCCCGTGTATGAGTTTGATGCCTTTTGTTGATTCGAAACATCCAAAAATGGATATGGTAATTGTACGTGAAAACGAAGAAGATCTATATGCTGGAATCGAACACCAACAAACCGATGAAGTGGTGCAATGCATCAAGATAATTTCTCGTCCAGGTTGCGAAAAAATTGTTCGTTATGCATTTGAGTATGCCAAACAATACAACCGTAAAAAAGTAACTTGTTTTACAAAAGACAATATTATGAAACAATCTGACGGTTTGTTTCATCAGGTTTTTGACGAAATTGCATTGGAATATCCCGAGATTGAAAACGAACATTGGATTATTGATATTGGTGCCGCAAAAATGGCAGACACTCCCGAGGTTTTTGATGTTATTGTGACCCTAAATTTGTATGGCGATGTAATTTCTGATATTGCTGCTCAAATTGCTGGTTCGGTTGGTTTGGCTGGCTCGTCAAATATTGGAGAAGAGTGTGCCATGTTCGAGGCAATCCATGGTTCGGCGCCTCGTCGTGCAGGTCAAAATTTAGCGAATCCTTCGGGTTTATTGCAAGGTGCAGTAATGATGCTCAACCACATTGGTCAAACAGAAATTGCCGAAAAAGTTCAAAATGCTTGGTTAAAAACTATCGAAGATGGTGTACATACTTACGATATTTACAAAGAAGGATCAAGTACTCAAAAAGTTGGAACTAAAGAATTCGCCGAAGCCGTTATAAACAATCTAGGTAAAAAACCAATTATTCTGAAATCGGTAGATTACTCGAATTCCTCTGCTTTGAATTTGCCAAAATATGTTAGAAAACCTTCCAAGCAAAAAGATTTAGTTGGAGTAGATGTTTTTGTGCATTGGCAAGGATTGAATCCAAATGATTTAGCTAAAATAATTCAGCAACTAAATTCAGAAGGTATGGAACTTTCAATGATAACAAATCGAGGAATCAAAGTATGGCCAAATGGTTTCGAAGAAACATTTTGTACAGATCATTGGCGATGCAGGTTTAAAAATCCTAATGGCGGAACTATAGATAAAGAACAAATTTTATCGATTTTGAAAGAGTCAATTTCTTTGAATATTGATACTATCAAAACCGAAAATCTATATAATTTTGATGGGAAAGCAGCATATTCTTTGGGTCAAGGACAATAATTAAAATTCATAAAAAAATGAAAATTCAACTCATAAATGGGCAATTTAGTAAAACTGATGCTTTGCAGTTAATCACTAAGATGATAGATGTTAAAATTAAATTCCAAGAGGAAAAAATTAAGTCTGATTCTAGCGAAGAAGATGTGAAAAGTCGCGAGCGCAAGATTAAATTTTTGCAAAAAGAATTGTACGAAGCCAGAAATTATATCGAAACACAAACGGAAATTCATTTGGAAAGCGACATATTTTTAAATAAAAATTAGAAATGGAAAATTTGGATATTAAATTAATAGAAGGTTGT
>JAYWEG010000130.1:0-4735 GCA_043779445.1 Bacteroidota bacterium | reverse complement strand
TTGGCGCACATTGAATTCAAACTTTTTGATTTACCAATCGAAGAATTATTGATTCGAAACTCGAAAAGAACTCGAAAAGTTCCAAAAAAAGTTTTCGAAAATATGTTTCATCAATTGCAAAATCTGAAAATTAAATTTGATTTTAAATCAATCAGAAGAAACAAATCTAATGTTGAATATTCAACTAAAATCAAGATTTACCAAAAGTAATTATCTACGATATGGACGGAACTTTGGCGTTAATGAATGGAAGAAATGCATTCGATGCTTCTCGTTGTGAGGAAGATGTTTTGAAAAACTATAAAAATTTAGGTTACAAAATCATTTTGCGTTCGGGTCGAGAAGATAAGTTTGAAGCAGCAACGTTGAAATTTCTGTTAAACAATTCAATTGAATTCTATGCTTTATTGCTTAATAAGTTTAAACGTTTTTGAATTTCCATTGTTTAGGATTTTACCAATATAAAATCCATTTGATAAATTGATTGGTGTCGCCACAATGTCTTGTTCTTCAGATATATTTTCGTAATTTTCTTTCCAAACTAACTTTCCAGAGAAATCGTAGATATTAATTTCTGTTTTTCCAGAAAATTGACCGTTATTTTCAATGTTGAATTGATCTGTAAAAGGGTTTGGATAAATAGCAATCGTATACCAAATATCAAAACTTTCATCAGATAAAGTTGTAGTTTGAGCAAAATTTCCGTTTTCGTTATTGTTTTTATCTAATGAAGAAACTACAAAATATTTGGTGTCAATTTGATTTTGGGTTAACAACAATTCATTTCCTGCAATAATATCCAAAATTTTTGTTCCATCCTCTTTGTTAGTTATGGCTTGATTTGGAGTGTCAAAAGCATAAACGACATATTTAACTGGTAAATCGCCATCCGAGGCCATTGCTGGTGTATTCCATTTTAAATTTTGACCGTTAAACCGAATGTTTACAGGAGGATTTGGACAAATCGCATCTTTTCCAATAATTGGTGGAGCAAAAGATTTGAATTGATATTGAGCAGAATTTAATAGAGTATTGATAGTTTTATCGTTATTTTTTATTTGAAAATAACGGTAGGAAATCTGTCCAAAAGTGGCATCCATGGTCGTTGATCGGTTCAAATTAATTTGATCTTGAATTTCTGTTCCCGCCCAATTATTGGCATCGGTCATTTTAAAATAACCTTGACTAACATACAATTGCTTGTTTTTGAGTTTTATTTGATCGTTCCACCATTTTGATAAAATAGTATAATCTTGAGCACCAGTTATTTTCCAATATAATTGTGGAGCCAAATAGTCGATTTTTCCAGTGTTTAGCCAAGAAATTGGATCGCAAAAAAGTGATGAAAAAGAAGGATTTCCTACAATTCCTGTAGGTGTTCCAGATTTCCAAATTCCAAATGGACTCACCCCAAAAATAATATTTTTATTTAAATTTGAATTTATTACTTGAATTGCATCGTACACAGTTGCAATCATGATATTTACATTTTCACGCCTCCAGTCAGAAATTGTTGGAATATTTGTAGGATTATTGTCTAAAAAAGTTTGATTATCTTGATTTGTTGTCATGCCGCCATCGGGATAAAAATAATCATCAAAATGAATTCCATCTACATCATATCTAGTCGAAATGTCTTGAACTATCGTTTTGATGTAGTTCCTAACTGCAGGTAAACCTGGATTCAGAATCTTTAGATTTGAGTTTGTTGAAGAGGTCAAAATCCATGTGGGTTGTGTGTTTAAAATGCTATTTGTAGCAGCAGAATATTCTGTAATACTTGCTCTAACTCGGTATGGATTGATCCATGCATGAAGATCCAAACCTCGAATGTGTGCTTCGGTTACTGCAAACGTTAAAGGATCCCAAAGTGGGCTGGGAGCTAGACCTTGAGTTCCTGTCAAACGATAGGACCATGGTTCCAAAGTAGAAGCATATAAGGCATCACATTCTGGTCTTATTTGTAAAAAAACTGAATTATAACCGTTTGTTTTTAGATTGTTTAGAATTGTGATTAACTCTACTTGTTGTTCTGCGGGAGTAGCATTTCTATTTGTGGGCCAATCAAGATTATAAACTGATGCCAAGAAAACTCCACGCAAATCTCTTTTAGGTCTTGTTTCATTGAATTCTGGATTTTGAATACATTGCGCATTTGCAAATCCAATGATTGACATTTGGCAAATACTATATAAAAAGATTGTTAGTTTTTTCATTTTCTTAAAAAACTAAATTTTAGTTTTCGGTATTCAGCATCGACCACAATTTGTCTTTCAATTCTGTCAATCCTTGTTGAGCTACAGATGAGATTAACATATATGGAACATTTTTAAAGTCTTTATCAAGCTGCGTTTTCAATTCGATTTTGAGTTCTTCGTCCAACATATCACATTTCGAAATGACTAACATACGTTCTTTGTCTAACATTTCTGGATTGTATTTTGTCAATTCGTTAACCAAAATGTCATATTCTGCTTTAATGTCTGGTGTGTCAACAGGAACTAAAAACAACAAGGTAGAATTTCGTTCAATATGTCGTAGAAAATAATGTCCAAGACCTTTTCCTTCTGCTGCGCCTTCTATAATTCCAGGAATATCGGCAATTACAAACGATTGAAAATCTCTGTACGAAACAATTCCAAGATTTGGTTTTAGAGTCGTAAACGGATAATCGGCAATTTTTGGTTTTGCTGAGGTCAAAACAGAAAGCAAAGTAGATTTTCCAGCATTCGGAAAACCAACTAATCCAACATCTGCAAGAACTTTTAGTTCTAAAATCACATCCATTTCTATTCCGGGCAAACCAGGTTGCGAATATCTTGGCGTTTGATTGGTCGAAGAACGAAAATGCCAGTTACCAAGTCCTCCTTTTCCACCTCGAGACAAAATTTGTTTTTCGCCATCTTCGGTAATTTCAAATAAAATTTCATCGGTTTCTTTGTCGCGAACTACTGTGCCTAATGGTACTTCTATAAATTTATCATCTCCATCGGCACCCGTACTTCGGTCGCCACCGCCATCGCCACCGTGACCTGCTTTTACGTGACGTGCAAATTTAAGATGAAAAAGTGTCCAAAGACCTTTATTTCCGACTAAATACACATGACCACCACGTCCTCCATCACCACCATCGGGTCCACCTTTTTCAATAAATTTTTCTCTGTGCAAATGCGTAGAACCTTTTCCGCCTTTTCCAGACGAAACATATATTTTTACGTAATCTACGAAATTTCCTTCTGTCATTTTTTTTAATATTCTGTCTCAGTCACGGTTTTCAGTGCTCGCTGCCACTGAAAACTGTGACTGAAAACTATTTTATTCTCGTAATGATTTTACCATCACTTTATCAATCATTACACCATCCATATCAATGACTTCTAATTCAAATTTATGCCAAATAAGTTTTTCGCCTTGTTTTGGGATATGTGATAATTCGGTCATTATTAAACCCGAAACTGTAGTTACCTCGTAATCATTAATCAAATCGTCTAATTCGAAATAAGTTAAAAAGTCGTGTAGTGAATAATGTCCATCAACTAACCAAGTTCCATCTTCGCGTTCTTGCAAAATGAAATCGTCTTTGTAAAAATCCGATGCATCACCAACAAGAGCCTCCAAAATATCATTTAAAGTCAAAATCCCTTGAAAATCACCATATTCATCGGAAATAAATGCATAATGAATACCACTTTTCTTGAAATTTTCTAAAGCTTTGTATGCTGTAGTTTGCTCCATAATGTATGGAGCCTCCGTAACAATATTTTTTAGGTTAAAATTTTCTTTATCAATATTGGAAAAAATATTTTTCAAATTTACGACACCCACAATATCATTATAATTTTCGCCATAAACAGGATAGATAGAATGTAATTCTTTAAGCATTAACTCTTTAATCTGATTTTTGCTGGAATTTAATGGAATAAACACCACCGATTTTCTGTGTGTCATTAGCGAATTTACTTTTCTGTCGCCAATATGAAAAACACGTTCCACGATATCTTGCTCTATTTCTTGAACCTCGCCACCTTCGGTTCCTTCTTTTATTATTGCTTTAATTTCTTCTTCAGTGACTTTTCCATCGGCAGATGGTTTTATCATTAAAATTTTTAATAGAAACTCTGTAGTTATGGTCAATAGCCAAATAAATGGTGCAGTTATAATAGAAACTAATTTCATTGGCATGGCAACCGATTTTGCAATGGCTTCTGGATGATTTAAACCAATTCGTTTAGGTAATAATTCGCCCAAAACCAAGGAGAAAAAAGTTAGTGTAACCACCACAATTCCTACTGATATAGATTCCGCATAGGGATGTAAAAAAGCAAATCCTTCAATAAAAGTCCGAACGTCTGTTGTGATTTTGTCTCCAGAAAAAATCCCAGTAAGAATTCCTATTAGCGTAATACCAATTTGTACAGTTGACAAAAATTTATTTGGAGAATTTGCTAAATCTAAAGCGGCTTGAGCGTTTTTACTTCCTTTTTTGGCTGCGTTTTCTAATCTGTTTTTTCGTGACGAAATTAATGCAATTTCAGACATTGAAAAAACTCCGTTAAGAATTATAAGAAAAAAAATTATTAATATTTCCAATTTATGGTAATTTGGTTACTACTTTGTTTATGTTGATTTTATGTTTTTTGCTAAATTACAAATTATCAATCACATTACTTAATCTGATTGTAATTTCTTCTATTGAGCCTATGCCATTGATAGCATGAAATTTATTTTGTTCTAC
>JAYWEG010000129.1:0-11851 GCA_043779445.1 Bacteroidota bacterium | reverse complement strand
TATTATAAAGAAATTCCCTAAATTTGCTCACATTAAATTTTTTAAACATGTTGCAAATCGCATTTATTAGAGAAAATCAAGAAAAAGTTATCAAAGCTTTAGCCAAACGAAATATTGATGCCACAAAAACCGTTTATGAAGTTGTACAAATTGACGAAAACCGTCGCTCAGCACAACTCGAAATGGACACTATCTTGTCAGACGCTAATAAACTTTCTAAAGAAATTGGCGATTTGATGAAAAATAGTGAAAAATCAAAAGCCGAAATCTTGAAACAAAAAGTGCATTTGCTAAAAGAAAAAAGTAAATTTTTATCTGAAAAAACAGATGCATTGGCTAAAGAATTATTAGATAAATTATATACTTTGCCTAATCTTCCTGCTGATTTAGTTCCTGAAGGCAAAACTCCCGAAGAAAATTTGAATATTTTTGAAGAAGGTGAAATTCCAGTTTTGCATGAAGGTGCCATGCCACATTGGGACTTGATCAAAAAATACGATATTGTCGATTTCGAATTAGGAACTAAAATCACGGCTCCAGGTTTTCCTGTATATAAAGGTAAAGGAGCAAAGTTGCAACGTGCCTTGATTTCTTATTTCTTAGATAAAAATACTGATGCTGGTTATCTCGAATATCAAGTGCCACATTTGGTCAATGAAGCATCGGCCTATGGAACTGGGCAATTGCCAGACAAAGAAGGGCAAATGTACCACGACGCTAAAGACGATTTATATTTGATTCCGACAGCCGAAGTTCCTCTAACCAACATTTTTCGAGATGTTATTTTGCAAGAATCCGAATTACCCGTTTTGGCAACTGGTTACACACCGTGTTTCCGTCGTGAGGCAGGATCTTGGGGCGCTCACGTTCGTGGATTGAATCGTTTACATCAATTTGATAAAGTCGAAATCGTGAGAATTGAGCATCCAGAAAAATCGTATGAAGCATTAGAAGGTATGGTCGAACATGTGAAAAATATCCTTCAAGAACTCAAATTACCTTATAGAATTTTGCGCCTTTGTGGTGGTGATATGGGATTTGCATCGGCAATGACGTACGATTTCGAGGTTTTTTCGACAGCACAAGATCGTTGGCTAGAAATTAGTTCAGTTTCTAACTTTGAAACTTTTCAGTCGAACCGATTGAAATTACGTTTCAAAGACAAAGACGGTAAAAATCAGTTAGCACATACCTTAAACGGAAGTTCTTTGGCTTTGCCAAGAGTTTTGGCAGGGATTTTGGAGAACTATCAAACACCCGATGGAATTTTAATTCCAGAGGTGCTTCGTCGTTATTGTGGATTCGATATTATTGATCAAACATAAAATTGAAAAACTTTTTTCTACATATTGCATTATTTTTTACTCTAGTAGTTTGTGGACAAAACGAACAATTGGCGCAAAACTATTTTGACAAAGGTGATTTCGAAAAAGCCTTGATTAGTTATGATGAGCTATTTAAATCTAGACCATCAAATCCATTATATTTTCAGAAAATAATCGATTGCAACCAGCAATTACAGCGATACGATGTTTGCGAAAAACTAATTCTTGATCGAATTCAAAAGTACAATCAAGCAAGTTTGCTGGTCGACTTGGGATACAATTTTCAGCTATTAAAAGAAGATGCAAAAGCAAAAAAACAATACGATTTAGCAATTGATCGAATTAAGAAAACACCAACAGATGTGTATGGTGTTGCCTCAGTATTCGAGAAAAAAGTAGTTTTAGATTATGCAATATTGGCCTATCAAACGGCAATGACAATAGACCCAAAACTCAATTTCAACTATCAAATGGCCATTTTATATGGTCAAAAAGGAAATACGGATTTAATGATTGAAAAGTTTTTGTCAGAATCTTTTTCGAATCCACAAATGCTAAATGTTATTCATAGTCAATTTTTGAGATTCTTTTCAGAGGATTTGAATGCTGTTTTTTCAGATAAACTCAGAAAAGCATTGTTATTACGCGTACAAAAAAGTCAAGATATTTTTTGGAATCAATATTTGAGTTGGTTTTTCGTTCAACAAAAAGAATTTGGAAAAGCATTTATGCAAGAAAAAGGAATTTATAAACGAAATCCCGAAACATTTTCGAATATTGTCAATCTTGCAAAACTCGCCATTGAAGAAGATGAGCCCGAAACCGCTCAAGAAATTTTTACTTTTATACTCGAAAACACCAATGATTTAGATCTCAAAATCGAAGCTAATCGTTTTTTGATGAAAATTAAAGTTGCTAAAGCTTCAGAAAAAGACTTTCCCGCAATTAGTTTAGAATTCGATAATTTAATCAAAGAATTTGGATTTAGCCCATATACTTTATCCATTCTAAAACTACAAGCTCATTTTGTAGCTTTCAATCTCAAAAATCCTGAAGAAGGAAAAACAATATTAAAAAAAGTACTGGAACTTCCATTAAATCAATATCAGATCGCTGATATCAAAATGGATTTAGGTGATATTTTGTTGTCGCAAGAAAAATTTAATCAGGCATTAATTTTATATTCTCAAGTCGAAGAAGACCAAAAAAATGACGAAATTGGTCATGAAGCAAGTCTAAAAATTGCCAAAACCAGTTATTATCAAAACGATTTTGTTTGGGCATCCAAGCAACTGAAAGCACTAAAATCCGCAACAACACAATTAATAGCAAATGATGCCATGGATTTGTTTTTGCTGCTAAATGATAACACTGTAGCAGATTCAACGCAAGTCTCACTCAAAAAATTTGCAAAAGCAGATTTTCTTTTATATCAAAACAAAACAATAGATGCCTTGACAGCATTTCAGAATGTTCTTAAAGAAAACAAAACACCCGAAATTGAACCTATAACTTTTCTTCGAATTGGAAAAATCTACGAAAAGCAAGGCGATTTTGTTTCGGCATTGGTTCAATATCAGAAAATTATTGACAATTACAAAGAATGTATTTATATTGATGAAGCCAATTATTTTTCTGCCGAGATTTATAACAAACAAATAAAAGATGCAGAAAAAGCAAAGAAATATTACGAAGAAATAATCTTTAAACACGAAGACAGCATCTATTTTACTGATGCTAGACGAAAATATAGGGCGTTGCGTGGCGATAAAGATTTATAGTAGTATTAGATAATTTTGAATTTGATTATATTTATATTATACTTTACAAACTCACAACCCATAACTCACAATTCTCAATTTTCTTATGATCATCTACAATGTTACCACAAATATCCACGAAAGCGTTCACAACCAATGGTTAACTTGGATGCAAACCAAACACATTCCAGAAATTCTAGCAACCAAAAAATTCTCATCAGCAAGAATTGTCAAGGTTTTGATTGAAGAGGAAATGGGCGGAACAACCTATTCTGTTCAATACACCACCGACAGCAAAGCAACCTTGCAGAAATATTATGATGAAGAGGCACCAGCATTTCGAGAAGAAGGATTATCCTTGTTTGGCGATAAAATGTTGGCTTTTAGAACCGAATTAGAATTGATTTCGGAGCATTAAAATATATTTTTGATAAATTTAATTTTCAAAAAAATGAACTATTTATTATGGAAGCAGTAAAAGCCAAAAAACACCTCGGACAACATTTCCTAAAAGACGAAAGCATCGCTAAAGCTATTGCAGGAACGCTTAACCTTGAAGGTTATAACGATGTTTTAGAAATTGGACCAGGAATGGGCGTTTTGACAAAATATCTTTTAGAGGCAGCAACTAATGTTTATGTCATCGAAATTGATGGCGAATCAGTGACATATTTACATGAAAATTATCCGAAACTAAAAGATAAAATCATTTCGAAAGATTTCTTGAAATACAACATCAACGAAATTTTCGAAGGTAAGCAATTTGCCATAATTGGCAATTTCCCCTATAATATTTCGACACAAATCGTTTTCAAGTGTCTCGAAATGCGATCGCAAGTGCCAGAATTTGCTGGAATGTTTCAGAAAGAAGTTGCTGAGCGCATTTGTGAGAAAAAAGGAAGCAAAGCCTACGGAATTTTATCGGTTTTGGTACAGGCATTTTACAATGCCGAATATTTATTTACCGTGGATGAAACGGTTTTTATTCCGCCACCAAAAGTAAAATCAGGAGTTTTGCGATTACGTCGCAAAGAAAATTTCACGTTGCCATGCGGAGAAAAACTATTTTTTACGGTTGTAAAAACTGCTTTTCAACAACGAAGAAAAACCTTGCGAAATAGTTTAAAAACACTAAATTTGTCTGATAATTTGAGAGAAGACGAAGTGTTTAATCTTCGACCAGAACAACTCGATTACAATCAATTTATTGCATTGACCCAAAAAATAGAAGCCGATGGAATTTAAAATCAGCAAAGACCTAATTCAAGAATTAGAAGAACTCATTCAAAAACGCGACGACCAACAACTCGAAGTTTTATTGAACGATTTGCACCATGCTGATATTGCCGAAATTCTTGATGAACTCGATTTTGATGAAGCAACCTATATTTTCAAGGTTTTAGATTCCGAGAAAACTGCCGAAGTTTTGTTAGAACTCGAAGACGATTTACGTGAAAATATACTTAGTAGCCTTTCACCAAAAGAAATTGCTGAAGAACTCGACGAACTCGAAACCAATGATGCAGCAGACATTATTGCTGAACTTTCTAAAAGTAAAAAAGAAGAAGTAATATCCGAACTTCAAGACGTTGAACACGCTAAAGACATTGTCGATTTACTGCGATATAAAGAAGATACAGCGGGCGGAATCATGCACAAGGAACTCGTGAAAGTCAACGAAAACTGGAATGTTTTTACCTGTATGAAAGAAATGCGCATTCAAGCAGAAAACATTTCGAGAGTGCATTCTATATATGTAGTCGACGATCAAGAAAAATTATTGGGTCGATTGTCACTCAAAGATTTGCTCACCACATCTGCAAAAACTCCTATCAGCGAAGTTTATATCAAAAAATTAAACTCCGTTATGGTCGATACCGAGGATGTTGAAGTAGCTCGTATTATGCAAAAATACGATCTCGAAGCCATTCCAGTAACAGACGAATTAGGTCGATTAGTTGGCAGAATAACCATTGATGATATTGTAGACGTAATCAAGGACGAAGCCGAAAAAGATTACCAACTCGCCGCGGGTATTACGCAAGATGTCGAAGCGGGTGACAGCGTTCGTGAACTTACAAAAGCACGTTTGCCATGGCTTTTAATCGGAATGGTCATCGAAATTGTTGCGTCTTACGTATTGAAAAGCAACGAAATGACCATGCGAACGTATTTTACCCTAATGATTTTTGTTCCTCTCTTGTCTGCAACTGCAGGGAATGTTGGAGTTCAAGCATCGGCAATTGTAGTGCAAGGTTTAGCAAATGGAACTTTAAAACAATTTTCAAGAAATTATTTCTCAAAAGAGTTAACTGTTGCATTAATTTCAGGAACCATAATTTCGTTATTGTTATTGACATATCATTCCATAATGTATCAACAATATTTAGTTGGTTTTGCCATTTCGATATCCATAATTGTCGTGATTCTATTTGCAGCAACACTGGGAACATTAGTGCCGTTTTTCTTACATAAAAACAAAATCGATCCAGCAATTGCTACAGGTCCATTCGTTACAACGACTAACGATGTTTTCGGAATTATACTCTATTTCACGATTGCAAAATTGATTTTAGGATTCTAGAATTTGCTTCGCCAGTTAAATCTTTATCTTTAAAAATTTGAAACCAGAAATCAAAATCCTTCACATCGATAGCAACAATCCAATCATGATGGAACAATTGCAAGAACTTGGTTTTACAAATCATGAGGATTTTACGTCATCTAAACAAGAAATCGAAGCCAAAATTCATGATTATCAAGGAATTGTCATTCGCAGTCGTTTCAAAATCGATAAAACATTTATTGACAAAGCCAAAAGTTTACAATTCATCGCCAGAGTTGGTGCAGGTTTAGAAAGCATTGATTGCGACTATGCAAAATCTAAAAATATAACACTAATTGCTGCTCCCGAAGGCAATGCCAATGCAGTTGGCGAACACGCTTTGGGAATGCTATTATCACTTTTCAACAAATTAAACGTTGCCGATTCCGAAATAAAATCGGGCAACTGGAACCGTGAATCCAATCGTGGTCACGAAATTGAAGGCAAAACCATTGGAATTATTGGTTACGGAAACATGGGAAAATCTTTTGCCAAAAAACTCTTGGGTTTTGATTGCGAAGTTATTTTTTATGATATTCTAGAAAATATTAGAGATGCAAATGCCAAACAAGTTTCCTTGCAAGAATTGCAACAAAAAGCCGACGTAGTAAGTTTGCACATTCCGTGGACGCCAGAAACCGATAAAATGGTCAATCAGGAATTTATCATTTCGTTTGTAAAACCGTTTTGGCTTATAAATACTTCACGCGGAAACAACGTAGTAACTTCGGATTTGGTAGAAGGTTTAAAATCTAATAAAATTCTTGGCGCTGGCCTTGATGTTTTGGAATACGAAAAATTATCTTTCGAAACTTTGTTTACAGAAAATGATATTCCCGAAGCATTTCAATATTTACTTCAGGCAAAAAATGTTATTTTATCTCCACATATTGCGGGTTGGACTTTCGAAAGTCACAAAAAATTAGCGCAAGTTATTGTTGATAAAATAAAACTGAACTATAATGTTTAGCATTTTAAAAAAAAAATAAACTATTTCGTTGTTAATTAGTAAAATTTTATATTTTTACCAAAATCAATCTTAAACAAAATAAAATGGAACTTACTAACACCAAACAACCTACAGACAATTTTCAATCTCCAATTCCAGTTTTCAAAGTAGACCCAATTATGGTCTTAGTTTTTGGATTCTTATCTTGTGGATTATACCTCATTTATTGGAATATAAAAGTAGCCGAAGTTTTGAATGCTGTTGCAGAAAAAGAAGTTATTTCGCAACCCATTGCTATTTTTGCAGGATGCTGTATGCCTGTGAATATTTATTTTTTCTATTTAGCAGGAAAAGATGGTTTACCACAAGTCTATGACAGAATTGGTTTTCCTCAAAAAGACGAATCAACTTTGTTAATGGTTTTAGGTTTCTTTTTCCCAATGGCGGCAGCGATGATTGTTCAAGGAGATATTAACAGACTTTATAACGACTAACATCAAAACTCAAAGAAAAATCTACGGAATCATTGGCGCATTTGTAACGCTGATGGTTCCGTTTTTTTTAATGTTGTTTAGCTCTGGTTCAAAACTCGAAAACGAGCAATCGTTTTGTCCGTTCAAGATGCTAACTGGTTTCCCATGCCCAGGTTGTGGAATCACAAAATCATTAGTGTATTGCTACGAAGGCGATTGGTACAAAAGTATGTATTATCATATTCTTGGACCTTTTGTAATATTGTTTTGCATTGTTACCATTGTGCTTCTAACAACGGAAATTATTACCAAAAAAGAATATTTCAATCAATATCTGTACAATAAAAAATTGGCATACGGATTAGGTTTTTTTCTGGGAACGTATCATTTAATTCGGGTGATATTCTTTATTAGAAATCATTCGATCGATGAAATTTTGAGACAATCTATTTGGAGATAAAACACAAACTTTTTGTGTGGTAAGGTTTTTTTACAATAAGAAGTATTGATTGAAAACCAAACTTCCAAGTACAAATCCGACTTTAAATTAAGTATTTAAACTCTAATTGCGTCAAACCGCTTGGCAGACGTATTTTTTAATTGATGACAAATCTATATTTTTTTTCAATTTCAGAATTATCAATAATTAAAGTTTCTTCAAAGCTTGTTGTACAGTTTTCAACGTTTGAGTATTGTGACCAAATTTGTATATCATTTAAAATTTTTTGGAATGAAGTTTTAGAATATTTGATTGCTAAATTCTCATCAAACCCACGATTTATTAAATCGTTTTTTATTTGATCTTCAGTAATTAAATTATAATTTTTAATCGAATTTAGTATTACATTTGTCAAATCACAATTCCAAATCACAATTTCTATTTTTTCTACAATAAAAGTTTCAGGATTAATACTGCTATCAATACTTTCAAATATTTGTTTCATTGTAAGTTTCACTTTTCCGTTTTTTTCAGTTTTAAAAGGTGAAAAATTATACCACGATTCGGAATCTTTGTAAATTTTCATTCCCATTAAAATTTCTTTTTCTACGGATTTATTTTTTCTATCAACAACTTCAATTTCAATTATGTTAGGTATTTTCATAATATATCTGCTAACTTTCCGCCGCTTCTCGTCTGTCGCGAAGTTCGGAACTTTTTATTTTCTGTTAAAGATATAAATTATTGCGAAACGTAAATGTGAACTTACCACAAAATTCGCAATTGAGAGAAACGGCTGTTAGCACCAGTACTTATTTTTCAGTTTTACTTTTTTTAAGATACTTACTCAACAAATTTATATAAAGATCGTCAAACTCAACTAAAGTTATCTTCTCCCAAGGTATTTCTGTTGTTTCAGAATCGAGATTTCCTCTTGAGTCAAAATAATTTATATCTACCTTTTTGTCTGTTATTTTGATAATTGGTCCAATATCAAACGTATCTTCTTCTGAATATTCATTTCGGACAATTACATTAAAACCAAGTTTTGAAATTGATTTAAAAACTGTACTCCAAGAAGTAAGGTCAATTTTATGGTTTTTTATATTTGGTTCAATTAGTTTCTCTTTTTTACAAATCTTTTCATAGAAAATGTCATTTCTGTTTCTACGCAGTTTTGAAATATGATTAATAGGAAAAATTATAAAGCCTCTTACGACAAAGTCATCAATTTCTTTTATCATTACTAGCTCGTCAGAGAAATCAATAATAAACGCTCTTTTATTCTCAAAATCTTCTCCATTGGAAGTTCTTAATATCATTGAACATTTTAAATTTTCTTTAAAATCGATAATTTTTTCTTTCAATTCCATTGTTTGTTGTGTGTGGCAAAGTATTGTTACATAACGTTCCACTACTTCTCGTGGGTTGCGAACTTCAGAACTGATTATTTTTTGTTAAAGATAAAAATTCTTGCGAAACGTAGTCGTGAAGGTACCACAAAATTCGCAATTACGAGAAACCGCTGTTAAGTAAAGGCTTTCTATTCTAAATTATCCCAACCAGAAACATTTCCTTTTTTGAGTTTCAACAATCTATATAGAATAAAAACACAAATTAAAGTGACAATTGGGTTTAAAACATTTTCACTTCCACTAATTTGGATAACACACAAAATTAAACTTGTGGAGAATATGCCCCAAAAACCTAGCTTAACCCATTTAAGAAGCAAAAAAGCAAACATGGCATTCAAGACTCCCATTGATGCTACTATAAGTAATTCATTTTCGGAGGTGATATATTGTAACCTTTTAGCCATGTTTTCTGAATTAAAAAATAATCCTAAAGAAACTATTGAATATGCAATGATTAAGTAAATTAACCAAGCTGTTAAACATCCATGTCTTTCTTTGTTTCTCATTTTAGGTTTACGTGTTAAAAACTTGCAACTAAAGTTCCGCCTCTTCTCATCAGTTGCGAAATTCGGAACTTTTTATTTTCTGTTAAAGATAAAAATTCTTGCGAAACGTTAATGTGAACTTACAACAAAATTCGCAATTACGAGAAACGGCTATTATTTGATGTTTACTTAGAAAAACCTATCACTTTTTTTTCTAAATTAAACATAGCATTTAATTCTCCACACTTCTTTTCCAATGTTGCTTTATTGATAGCGTCAACTTTTTTAAGCCACTGAAGATTATTCAACTGCGCTTCATAAGAAACATTTTTGTTTAATTCAGAATATGTTTCTACAAGGTATTTGTCTCTTGCTTCGAAAAGATTTTTAATGAATTCATTTACTTCTTTTTTTTCGGGATTTTTTTTATATATAAAAAGATAAGTATTGTTTTGGACCTTAATTTTCCAAAGGTTTTCTGATAGTATAAAATAACCTGCTATACTGATGAAAAATCCAATTGTCCAAAAAATCCATATGTCGGGATCAAAATCCTTATCATTTCTAGATATTATTGAAACGAAAGAAAATAGAAATAGAAAGCCTGAAATTAATAGAACATAAAAGTTCGCAACAACATGAGATTCTTTAAAATTTGTCAACTCCTCAAAAGGCACGTTAATTTCACTTTCCGTTCCAAATTTTGAAGATTTGTAAAAGATTTTATTGTCATAAATTTTCATTGTACGAGTAATAAAAAATCTTTTTTGATGTAGTTCTAGTTTCATAGTTTGTCTTAAATGCTTTCTGCCAAAGTTCAACCACTTCTCGTCAGTTGCGAGCTTCGAAACTGATTATTTTCTGGTAAAGATAAAATTTCTTGCGAAACGTGAACGTGAACTTACCACAAAACTCACAATCTTGCCAAATTGCTGTTGAGCGATCGTAATTTCTACCAACTTACTCTTGTTATTATTACTGATTTATTATCATTTAGAAAACCTACTGAATAGTGTTTATCTCCTTTTATTTCTTTTGAATATTCAGATATGTATTTTTTATTATTTATTTTTCCTTCAATATACGTTAATTCTTCTGTACTTGAATTATTTATCACTTTTACAAAACTATTATTAATTAAGTTTTTTTCAAGTTTTTTTAAGTCAGTTTCGTCAAATTCAACTAAAAAACACGAAGTAAAGTCACCAAATGTATCAGGATATGATGCGGTTTTATATCGAATAATTCCGTTTTTAGGAAATTCGTAATTTGTTACTTCCTTAAAGTTTGTTTTATAAAATTCGTTTGACGGATAAATTGCACCAAAAACCAAATAAACGACAACAAGAATTGGAATTAGTGAAATTAATCTCAATCTTTTATCTAAGCTCTTCTTTTTTATAAATTTATATACCATTAAAGATAAAACAATTGGTATCGCAATGAGAATAATAATGAAGATAATTAGTATGATTATCATATTCGGTTGTTATATTTTATGAGATAGTATTATTTGTAAATTCAAATTCACCCCAATTGCGCCAGATGGTTATTGTGTTATTGTAACTTTTACCAATTTGGTTTATTATATGTCATTCCCTCTATTTTTAATTTTTTATAAATTTTAGGATTTAGGTTTGCTCTATAAAATGATATTTCATTAATTTTTTTTTTAATTTTTTTTTCAGAATAACCAAGACAAAAGCCTGTCCTTGGATTTTCATTTAGTAGAACTAAATTTTTATTTTCATCTACTAAACCAAATTCTAATTGGTCACTTCCGCCATCAATATCTCCATATATTTGAAGTTTTATAACATTAGCTTTAACTTTAAAATAGCCAACGATTCCATAATTTATTATTGTTTATGTCTTCAATTTTTGGGAACGATTTAGTTCCTTGCATTTTAAACCTGCCATCTGCATAGAACCGAATGTATCCGTCATTATTTTTATACACATCGCTATCTCTGTAATAATTACTATTTGTCAAATAATAAATTGCGGTTGTGTCAATTATTTTAGTGTCATTCAGTTTTGCAGATTTTTTTTTGTAGCTAAATTTATAATTTTTTGGTGGACGAGTAAATCCATCACTATTCACCAAAAAATGAGAACAACTAGTCAATAATATTAATAAACTTATAGCGAGAAATTTATTCATTATTCATCTTTTTTTTAGAATTAAAACCCTCAAATAGACTCACCTTTAGGCTTGCATTTTTTTAATTATCCTTGATTTTTTCATTTTTATTTTTTCAAAAATAATAAAAAATAGTTTACAAATTATCTAACATTCTTTTTATTAGTAGCCCTTTTTTGTGTTTTTATTATTCAATTCATTTTTTAAATTTTTCTCTCAAAATAAAAAAACTTAAAATATCAAAAGAGGCTTCCGAT
>JAYWEG010000128.1:0-4745 GCA_043779445.1 Bacteroidota bacterium | reverse complement strand
CTATTTTCATCTGAATTTTCTTCTTTCTTATCACTTATTTTTTCCCGTGTTCCATCTTGTTTGTAATAATAATAATCATCGTTAGTAGTATATTCATCGTTACTTTGGTACACATTATTGTTGTTTCCATAATGATGACCATTATTGTAGTGGCCATTACTAGAACAATAGGGTTGATAATTTCTATAAGCTTTTACTTGTCCAAAAATATCAACTATTTCTCCAAAACGATTGTAAACAATTTGCAAACCACCAACTTGAATTAGCGCAAAACGATTGTACCTCATATAAACTGAACCAATTCTTGAAACTCTATCTTGAATATCATAGTTAATAAAAGTGTTTCCCACTCTGCGAACTCTTCCATAATTATCACGTTCAATGGCAACTCCACCGTTTAAATTAATATTTACCTCAAAACTTCTTCTACCTGCGGTTTTGTAGTACATTCCACCTTGTGAATTTTCATTTTGAGTATTGAAATCGAATTCTCCGTTTGAAAAAACATAAAATTGAATTCCTCTTTCGTTAAATTCAATTGGCTCATCGTGATTGAAACGAGTTATGAATTTTAAATTTTTTTTCGCATCATTGATTAATGTTGATGCATCTGTCGCACTTGCAACTAGCATTAAACTAGCCACAAAAAGGGTAATTTTTTTCATAATCAATTTTTTAGATTTTTTTTTCCAAATCTTTTTTGGATATAATATACATTCCAAAACTCGTGCCAAAGTTTTTTAACGACGGAAATAAATATCATAAGAATTATATAAAAAATTGATTATATTTGCAACAGTATG
Source organism: Bacteroidota bacterium (assembly GCA_043779445.1). GTDB lineage: Bacteria > Bacteroidota > Bacteroidia > Flavobacteriales > Flavobacteriaceae > Flavobacterium. The sequence goes on along the minus strand of JAYWEG010000128.1, from coordinate 3,942 downwards.
TATAAAACCTAAAGAATCATGCAAAAAAATATCAAAATAGTTATTGTATTCTTTTTTTTAAATATTTCAAATAACTTGTTTTCACAAACTTTTCAGCAAGCCTATCAAAATATTGTAAATCAAGTTTCGCAGCAAAATGTTTTAGACGATTTGATCCAATTTGAAGCCCTTGGACGAAAAGCTCAAGGTAATGCGGCATTAGTAAACACATTAGATTGGTTGAAAAATAAATATTTGAGTTATGGTTATTCGGCTTCGCAAATGAGTGAACAAACCTATACCTTTAATGGAACATCAAATAAAAATTTAATAGTTACCAAAATTGGGACCGTTTATCCCAATATATTTGTAATTATAGATGGTCATTATGATACTTTAAATGGAACAGGAACCAATGATAACGGAAGTGGAATTGCTTGCATTTTAGAAACAGCAAGGCTTTTACAAAATGTTCCGACAGAATATTCTATAAAATTTATCAATTTTTCTTGTGAAGAAGATGGTTTGATAGGAAGTCAACGATATGTTAGTCAAATTGTTAATTCGACAACTCCAAAGTTAAATATTCGTTTGGTTTTGAATATTGATGAAGTTGGTGGAGTTGATGGTTTGATAAACGACACCATCACCTGCGAAAGAGACACGAACAATACTCCTTCGACTAATAATGCTCAATCAACCATTTTTACGAATCAATTGATGAATATTGTTGGGTTATATACTCCGTTAACTGCTTTTTTATCCTATGCTTATGCATCTGATTATATGTCGTTTCAGTCTAACAACGAAATAATTACTGGGCTTTTCGAAAAAAATGAAACCACTCGCAAACATACAACTTCAGATTATTTAATCTATATGGATCCTGTTTATAATTATAAAGTGGCTAAAGTTGCGGTTGGTGCTATGTTACATTTTGCAGTTGCCAGTACTGCACTAACTACCACTAATTTCGAAAATAATTTTCAGGTTAGTTTCTTTCCAAATCCAACAAAAGATGTTTTAAATATTAATATTGGATCATTTTTAGAATCAAATTATACTTTTTCGTTAATTGACATTAATGGTAAAACTGTTTTCAAAAAAGAAATTCAAAATGCTAAACAAATAGAACAAATTTCAGTTACAAATTTTGCAAAAGGAATGTATTTGGGTGTTTTGGAAAATTCTAAGAATAGAATTTCTAAGAAAATTGTATTCGATTAATTTAATTTTTTTGTAAAACTAGGAATCAAATTCCTAATTTGTATAAAAAAATTATAATTTCTCTTTCAAATATTTACCAGTAATCGATTTTTTATTTTTGGCAACTTCTTCTGGTGTTCCAATTGCTAGAATTTGTCCGCCATTTTCGCCACCTTCTGGACCAAGATCAATAACCCAATCGGCACATTTAATCATGTCGAGATTGTGTTCTATTACAATAATCGAATGCCCTTTTTCGATCAAAGCATCAAACGAAGCCAATAGTTTCTTGATGTCGTGAAAATGCAAACCAGTTGTGGGTTCGTCAAAAACAAACAATGCTTTTTCTTTGGTTGTGCCTTTTACTAAAAACGAGGCTAACTTTATACGTTGTGCTTCGCCACCTGAAAGTGTGCTTGATGATTGCCCTAATTGCACATAACCCAAACCAACATCTTGCAAAGGTTGCAATTTTTGAACTATTTTTTCTTGTTTATTTTCTTTAAAAAATGCTAACGCATCATCAACAGTTGAAGTTAAAAGCTCATAAATATTTTTTCCTGCAAATGAAATTTCGAGTACTTCTTTTTGAAAACGTTTTCCGCCGCAAGCATCACAAGGCAGAGAAACATCGGCCATGAAAACCATTTCTACATTAATTGAACCTTCGCCTTTGCAAATTTCGCAACGACCAGCATCTACATTAAACGAAAAATGTTTGGCTTGGTAACCGCGAATTTTAGATAATTTTTCTTTAGCATATAACTCTCGAATATCATCATAAGCCTTGATGTAAGTTACAGGATTGGAACGAGAACTTCGTCCAATTGGGTTTTGATCTACATATTCGATATGTTGAATTTTGTGATAATAGCCTTGCATATCAGTAAATTGCCCTGCCTTCTCTCCTACTCCCTCAATCTTTTTTTGCATCGCAGGAAATAAGATTTTCTTGACCAATGTACTTTTTCCTGAACCCGAAACTCCAGTAATTACCGTTAAAACTTCTAATGGAAATTTCACATCTACATTCTGCAAATTGTTTTCTCTTGCTCCAAGAATTTCGACATATTGTTTCCAAGTTCTTCGTTTTTTTGGCGTTGCAATTTCCATTTTTCCATTTAGATATTGTGCCGTCAATGAATCTGATTTTAGGATTTCATCGAATGTGCCTTGAGCGACCAATTCGCCACCAAAAGTTCCTGCTTCTGGACCAATATCTATGATCATATCGGCTTTCTTCATAATATCTTCATCGTGTTCAACTACAATTACTGTGTTACCCAGATCACGCAAAGCAATTAAAACCTTAATCAATTTTTCGGTGTCTTTAGGGTGTAAGCCAATACTTGGTTCATCGAGAATATACATAGAACCAACAAGCGAACTTCCGAGCGAAGTTGCTAAATTAATACGTTGCGATTCACCACCAGAAAGTGTTGCAGAATTTCGATTTAAGGTCAAATAATCTAATCCAACTTCTGATAAAAATGCCAATCGATTTTTGATTTCGATTAACAATCTTTTGGCAACAACAGCTTCATAATCTGATAGTTTTAAATTTTCAAAAAAAGGAATTAATTTTTTTATAGATAAATCTACCAAATCAGAAACTGTTTTTCCGTCGATTTTAATGTAAGATGCTTCAATTCGCAATCGTTTTCCTTTGCAGGTGTTACATTTTGTTTTGCCTCGATAACGCGAAAGCATGACCCGATTTTGGATTTTATAATTCTTAGCTTCTAAATCTTTAAAAAAATCATTCAAGCCTTGAAAAAGCGAATTTCCTGTCCAAACTAAATCTTTTTGAGAATCAGTCAATTCAAAATAAGGTTTATGAATTGGAAAATCAAATTTGTAGGCTTTGTTGACCAATTCGTCCCGATACCAGCCCATACTTTCGCCACGCCAAGGGAAAACGGCATTTTCGAAAATGGATAATGCCGTGTTTGGGATAACTAATTCTGGATCTATTCCAATTACATTTCCATATCCATCACAAGTTGGACAAGCTCCATATGGATTATTAAAACTAAACAAATGCACATTTGGTTCTGGAAAATTGATACCGTCCAATTCGAATTTATTGCTGTAAGGAAAGCGTTTGTTGTCATTCAAATCTTGCAGAAAACATTCGCCTTTGCCTTCAAAAAAAGCAGTTTGAACCGCATCTGACAAGCGATTGTAAAAATCTTCGGAAGTTTCATCTAGAACTGGAACCACAATTCTATCTATGATAAGGAGAATTTCTGATTTTTTCTTTTTTAATTTTGTCACATCGAGCGCAGTCGAGCTGTTTTTTATCGAATCTTCATCTAATCGAATCATTTCGTTATCGACCAAAACCCTAGCAAAACCTTGCTGCAAAAGTACTTTTAGTTTATCTTCAAGTTTTCGGCCTTCTTCTAAATGAATTGGCGAAAGCAACAACCATTTACTGCCAATTTCGAAAGTTTTTACATTGGTTACAACATCTGTGACAGTGTCTTTTTTGACTTCTTTTCCAGAAATGGGTGAATACGTTTTGCCAATTCTTGCAAATAGTAATTTTAAATAATCGTAGATTTCCGTTGAAGTTCCAACAGTTGACCGTGCATTAGTTGTATTGACTTTTTGTTCGATCGCAATTGCAGGAGCAATACCTTTAATGTATTCAACTTTTGGTTTGTCTAATCGTCCAAGAAATTGTCGAGCATAACTTGACAAACTTTCAACATATCTGCGCTGACCCTCGGCATATAACGTGTCGAAAGCTAA
>JAYWEG010000127.1:0-4763 GCA_043779445.1 Bacteroidota bacterium | reverse complement strand
TTTAATGTTATGAAATTTTTAAGTTTTTAATTTAAGTATTTTAGAAGCATTAAATAAATTAATTTTGACCAAAAAAATATTATGAAAAAGTTAGTTATAATTCTTTTGGGGTTTTTTGTTTTTAATTCAAGCATTGCAATCACAAATGAGTATCAAGAAAATTACGAAAAAGTTGCAATTGAAATTAATACTTACTTAAATCAAATTGAATTAGATGATAAAATAACTGGCACTTATTCATTTGAAGTTACCGTTTTAGTTAGCTCAGAAAATACGTTAACCGTTTTAGAAGTCAGTACTCATAGTAATACGATAAAACGAAATGTTAAAAATGCTTTAAACAATAGAGCTATAAAAGAAGGGGATTTAATTGTAGGAAGAAAATATGTTTTTAAAATCAATGTAATTGAAAATTAATTTACTTTTGTGTTTTAAAATTTAACAATGGATAGAAGAAAATTTTTAAGAAACGGATCACTCATAGCCGTAGGTTCAACAATCATAAACCCATTTCAAGGTTCGGCTCAAAATCTAGATTTTGATACATTAAAGAAAAATAAAAAAGCTAAAAACATTATTTTCATGGTGAGCGACGGAATGAGTTCTGGAACGCTCAACATAGCGGATGTATTTCTGAATAGAAAATACGGAAAAAGCAGCAATTGGATTCAGTTATATAAAGACAATCGGGTTTCTCGTGCTTTGATGGACACGGCTTCTGCAAGTTCTATAGTTACTGATTCTGCAGCAGGATGTTCCGCGTGGGGGAGTGGTTTTCGAGTAAAAAATGGTTCTATAAATGTGGGTGTCAATGGTGAAGAATATTTACCGATTCTACAAAAATTCAAAAAATCGGGCAAAAGTGTAGGCTGTGTAACAACTGTTCCAATCACGCATGCCACTCCATCTGGGTTTTGTGTCAACAGCAAAAGCAGAAATGGTCAAGAAGATATTGCGGTGAGTTATCTCGATATTAATTTTGATATCATGATGGGTGGTGGACTCGAGTTTTTTGATACAAAACTCCGAAAAGACAAACGCGACTTGTTTGCTGATTTTGCTAAAAAAGGCTATCAAATTGCGAAAAATCGCTCTGAAATGATGCAAACCAATAACGAAAAACCAATTTTAGGCGTTTTCTTCGAAGATGGTTTGCCTTACGATATTGATCGTCAAAATGATCCCGAATTGATTAAAACAATTCCAACATTAGCAGAAATGGCAACTAAAGCCATTGATAAATTAAAAGGAAACAAAAATGGTTTTGTGATGCAAATTGAAGGTGGAAAAGTAGATTGGGGAGCACATTCTAATGATATCGCTGCACTTTTGCACGAGCAAATTGCATTCGACGAAGCCATCAAAGTCGCCATTGATTTTGCCGAAAAAGATAAAGAAACATTAGTGATCATTACCACAGATCACGGAAATGCAAATCCAGGAATTTTGTATGGTAAACAAGCCAATACAAATTTTGATACACTACAAAATTACAAAAAAACTAACGAATGGATCTTGAACGAAATTAAAAAAGATTCTACAATTTCGAAAGTTCGAGAACTAATTGAATATGCAAACGGGACTACAATTTCTGAAGTGAATGCAAAAGAAATTTTAAATCATTATGATGGTTTGCACAAAGAAGAAGGTTTGTATAACTACAAAAAAGTTCCGTTTGAAACCTTGGCAGAAATGCAGAAAAAAACAAACTCTGTGGGTTGGATTAGTTTGGAGCACACAGGCGATTATGTGGAATTAGCTGCATTTGGACCAGGAAGTGAACTTTTGAAACCTTTTGTGAAAAATACGGATTTACATTATTTGATGTTGCAAGCGGCAGAAGTAGAAAATAAGTTTTAGAACATTAATATATAAAAATTACTATTTCACCAACTCCACATTAAACAATACAATTCTGTCTTGATATTTAATATAAAGTTGTTGTCTGTTTCCTTGATTTTTTCTGGTAATAATTGATATAATGCAACCGTCTCCATCTTGGTCTTTGGCTGCGAAGCTTGCTGTATCGTTTTTTGGGGTAATTTCGACATCGAAATATTTTATGATATCATAAACCTGAATCACTTCGGAGTAAATAATCATTCTGGCTTTTTCGTTGTCTAAAGAAACAATATTTATCACAGGTTTTGGTATTGTAAATTTTTCCCAAGAACTATTTTTGTTTTTAGTGGCGATGCTAATGGATGTTGTTTTGAATTTTACAATCTGTCCAAAGGACTGTAAGTTCAAACAAATAAAGCATAAAACTAGAAATTGGATTCCTTTTTTGTACATTTTAAAAAAATTATAATTCAAAATTATTTAATTCTTTTCTAGCCAATTCATATTCTGAAATTATGTTATCTATAATTGATTTAACTGGTAAAATTTCATGAATTAAACCTGCAATTTGACCAATTTCCAGTTCACCATCAATCAAATCACCTTCGAACATGCCTCGTTTTGCTCTTCGTTTCCCCAAAAGATTCGATAAATCTTCTTTTGTTGGACACTTTGAATATAAATCTTGAATATCCTCGAAAAATTTATTTTTTATTAATCGAACGGGAGCCAACTCTTTTAATGTTAATTGAGTATCCCCTTCGTTTGTTTCTAAAATGGTCTGTTTAAAATTTTCGTGAGCCGATGATTCTGTTGATGCTGCAAATCTACTTCCCATTTGAACGCCATCTGCTCCGAGAATCATAGCAGCGAGCATTCCGCGTCCAGTAGCGATTCCGCCAGCGGCAATCAACGGAATTGAGATTTTCTCTATTACCATTGGAATTAGTGTTAGCGTGGTAGTTTCTTCGCGACCATTGTGACCACCAGCCTCAAAACCTTCGGCTACAACTGCATCAACTCCTGCTTCTTGCGCTTTCAATGCAAATTTGCTACTACTCACAACGTGAACAACAGTAATATTATTGTCTTTCAAAAATTTTGTCCATGTTTTTGGATTTCCTGCCGATGTAAAAACAATTTTTACGCCTTCATCAACCAAAATTTGCATGATTTCTTCGATATTCGGATACAACATTGGAACATTCACACCAAAAGGATTTTGAGTTGCCTTTTTGCATTGTTGTATATGTTCTCTCAAAACTTCGGGATACATGGAGCCAGCGCCAATGAGACCTAAGCCTCCAGAATTACTAACAGCACTTGCTAATTTATACCCACTATTCCATATCATTCCACCTTGAATAATTGGATATTTTATTCCAAAAAGTTCTTTGATTTTATTCATTTATTTTTTCAAAAATTTCCCATTTTGAACTCTTGTACCTGTATCGATATTGAAAATATATACCCCTAAATTCCAAGTTGAGATAGGAATAAAATTATCATTAGGAGTAATGTTTTTTTGGTAAATAAATTGACCTAATACATCATAAATATTGACAGTGGCTTTCAAAATTTCTTTAGGAAAAGCAAATGAAACATATTCGGAATTTGGAGTTTGGTAAAAAATAAAATCTTCCAAAAGATTGGGTTTAGGTATTGTATTCACACTTAAATTCAAATCGATGGCCTTTTGAAAATCTGGAATTCCATATCCATATTGTGCATTGGGACTGGTATACTTATCCGAAGATTGTTTGATTAAATTGATTATTTGTTGATTGGTTAAGTTAGGAAGTGCTTGCCAAAGACAAGCGACCATTCCAGCTAAAATCGGACAAGAAAAAGAAGTTCCATTTGCGGAAGTTATGTTTCCAGAAGTATTTGACAAAACAGATGCTTGACCTTGTGCCATCACATCAGGTTTAATTCGACCGTCAAAACTTGGACCTATCGAACTAAAGCTAGCATAATTTCGGTCTGCTTTCACAGCCCCAATGGCCAAAACATTTGTAGCTTCTGCCGGTACTGCTACATATGGATCTGTTGATCCACCACTGTTTCCTGCAGATGATACGACAATTATTCCTCGCGAGAAAGCCAAATTTGCCCCACGAGAAATAAAAGTTTTATTTCCTGTCATATCGGCATAGCTATGTTTGTATGCAGGATTATCGTAATCGAAATATCCAAGAGACGAACTGATAATGTCAACTCCAACTCGATCTGCTTCTTCGGCTGCTTCGACCCAGTTTGATTCTTCAATTATTTCTTCTGTTGGAGCATATTCTGTGATGTAAAGATAATATTTAGCATCTGGAGCCGTGCCTACTAATTGATTGTCTTTGTATCCGCCCATGCAGGATAGGACTAATGTGCCATGAGAATTTCCCGTATAGAAATTAGAGTTTCTGTTAACGAAATTATAGCCACCAAGGATTGCATTATTTGTTAACAACCTTGCAAAGGGTTGTGCAGTATCTACACCAGGAAAACCTGCATCAAAAACTGCAATTTGCATTCCAGTTCCCGTGAAGTTCTGTTGATGAAGCAAGTTTCCGTTTAGCATAGAAATTTGATTCGAAGAAGTTCCATAATTGAAACTGGTATTAGTAGAAAAAGTTTTATTAACAGGGCTATTTTGTTGATTGTGATTTGCATTTTTGCTGTTTAAAGTTCGATCTGCAAATTCAATATGATCTACAAAAGTAAAGTTTAAAAGAGCATTTATATCGCTTTGAGTACCTTGAATGTGCAAACAGTTCATCCATTTTGACTTGGCTTTAACCGTTATTCCAAATGCCATAGTAATCATGTCAATATAGGGTTGATGAATTGGAACATCTTTGATATCAAGAGGAATATTTTGTACAATCCTTCTATCTATCGAGCGTTGCGTCAACATAGTAAGAGGATTT
>JAYWEG010000126.1:0-11978 GCA_043779445.1 Bacteroidota bacterium | reverse complement strand
AGAACCGTACCGAAAAAATCATAAAATCAACACATCAGAGTTATAAAATTTTTAATCTATAATTGTATCTTTGTTTAAAATTCAATAACATGAAAACTATTTTTAAATTTTTATTTTGTTCCCTATTTTTTATAAATTGCAACGGACAAAATTCAAAAATTATTAAAACAATTGCTCCATCAGAATTTTCAGAAAAAATAAAAAGCATTCCAAATGCACAACTCATTGATGTTCGAACTCCAGAAGAATTTGACTTTCAGAAAATAGAAAACGCAAAAAATATAAATTTGAATGACTCCGATTTTGAATCCAAAATTGATTTATTAGACAAGAAAAAACCAGTACTTGTATATTGCAAAGCTGGAGGACGAAGTAGCATTGCAGTAAAAAAAATGACTGAATTAGGTTTTACTGAAATCTATGAACTTGAAGGTGGAATTTTAAATTGGAACGATAAATTACTTTCAAAAAAAATAAAATAAATGTTACAACAATCAACACTACAATTTTTAGATGATTTGAAAGCCAATAACAACAGAGATTGGTTTTTGGAACATAAAAAACCCTACGAAGCTTTCAAAAAAGACTATTTAGGTTTGGTCTCTGATTTGCTAGATGCTCTAAAACCATACGATCCGTCATTAGAAATGACACAAATCAAAGATTGCGCTTTTAGAATTAATCGTGATATTCGATTTTCGAAGGACAAATCTCCCTATAAAACACATTTGGGAATTGGGATTTCTGGTGATGGAAAACAAATGACTCGAGCCCATTATTATTTGCATATCGAAAAAAATGCTTGTTTTGTTGGTGGTGGAGTATATATGCCAATGCCTGATCAATTGTTGAAAATCCGAAAAGAAATTTCTTTTTTTTACGATGATTTGAATGAAATTTTAGAAGATAAAAAATTCAAATCTACCTTCGGGAATTTTTCTGCTGATGAAAAATTAAAGCTTAAGAATCCTCCAAAAGGCTTTGAAAAAGAAGATCCAGCAATAGAGTTTCTAAAATTTAAAAGTTTTACAGCAGGAACAACTTTCGACATTCAAGATGCGACAAAAAAAGAATTTGTTGCAAAAATTGTAGCAATTTTCTTGACCCTAAAACCTTTTAATGATTTCCTGAATCGTGCTTTAGAAACCGATGAATAACCCCAAAAAAAAACTACTTTTTCTTGGCGAAACTTTTCGAGCCGATGCCATTACTTGGATGAACGGTTTAAAAGAATTTGGCAATTTCGAAATCATAACCTGGGAATTGAAACAATCCGAAAAAGGTTATTTGGGTCGTTTGAAACGAGTATTGGAGTATTGTTTCTGTTTTTTTGAAATTAGAAAAATCATAAAAACCCAGAAACCAGATATGGTTCTTGCCGAAAGAGCCACTAGTTATGGCTTTTTAGCTGCGATTTCTGGAATAAAACCCATTGTGATTGCACAACAAGGAATTTCGGATTTGTGGCCAGAAAATTCTATTTTATATCCAATAAAAAAAATAATTCAGGATTATGCGTATAAAAAGGCAACTTTAATTCATGCTTGGGGAATCGTAATGATTCCTGCCATGTTGGCATCAAAAGTAAATGAAAATAAAATTTTGATTTTGACAAAAGGCATTGATTTGTCCAAATTTCAAAATAAAAACATAAGTTCTGAAATTAAAATTCAAGCTATTGTAACTCGATCTTTATATGCAGAATATTGTCATGATATTATTTTGAAAGCTTTCGCAATTTTAAACAAAAAAAACATTGATTTTGAATTAACCATTGTTGGAGACGGAAATCAATTACAAAAACTAAAGCAACTTTCTAGCGATTTAAAAATTAATTCGAAAATTATTTTTAAAGGAAGAATATTAAATACAGAATTGCCAAAATTACTCCAAAAATCAAATTTATACATTAGCATGCCAAATACCGAAGGGGTTTCTGCATCACTTTTCGAAGCCATGGCTTGTAATTGCTACCCAATAGTTTCCAAAGTTGAAGGAAACAAATACTGGGTTTCGCATCGAAAAAATGGACAATTGGTTAATGTAAATGATCCCGAAATGCTAGCAACAGAAATTATTTGGGCTTTTGAAAATGTAGATTATAGAAAAAAAGTAATTTCAGAAAATCGTAAATTTGTAGAAGAAAATGCAAATTATGCCATCAATATGAAAATTATTACTGAAAAATATCACGAAATAATCAATCTAAAAACCGATTTGTAATGTGCGGAATAAATGGTATTTTGCATTTGCAATCCCAACGAAAAGTCGATGAACGTATTTTAACAAAAATGAGAGATTCATTGGTACATCGTGGTCCAGATGATGCAGGTTTTTTTATCGAAAATAATGTTGGTTTGGCTCAACGACGTCTTTCTATTATTGACGTTTCTTCTGCTGGGCATCAACCCTTTTTTTCGGAGAATGGTAGATTTGCAATGGTTTTTAATGGTGAAATTTACAACTTCAAAGAGTTTTATTCCGATATTAAAAATCATGGCTTTAATATCAAAACAAGTTCTGATACAGAGGTTTTGATGAAACTTTTTCAGATTTATGGTCTCAAAATTCTGAATAAACTCAACGGAATGTTTGCTTTTGTAATTTGGGATAAGCAAGAAAAAAAGTTAACCGTTGTTCGAGATCGAATGGGTGTGAAACCTTTATATTACTCGTTTCACAACGAAACATTTTATTTTGCATCAGAACAAAAAGCACTTTTTACAGCGGGAGTTCCTCTAAAAATGGCTCAAAATGGTTTGGAAGAATATATCTTTAACAGATTTGTCGCTGGAGAAAACACTTTGTATCAAAACGTAAAAAAAATACTTCCTGGACATTTTATGGAAATCCACGAAAGTGGAAAAATCGATATCCAAAAATGGTGGGATTTAAAATCTGAAATTCAAAATCACGAAAAAATAGTAAATCCTATTGAATGGTTTCGAGATACCTTTGATGAATCAATAAAACTTCGAATGGTTAGTGACGTTCCTGTAGGAGTTTTGTTAAGTGGTGGATTGGATTCGTCATCGGTTTTAGCTTCTTTACATCATCAGAAATTTAAAAATATTGAAACTTTCAATATTGGTTTTAAAGAAAAAGAGCACAACGAATCTGATTTGGCTCAACGATTAGCTCAAAAATTCAATTATGGTTTCAACACTTTAGAACTCGAAAACGAACATCTTTTTGAAAATCTTTTAAATGCTACCTATTTTCAAGACGAACCCTTGATGCATTTGAACGAACCCCATCTTTTAGCAATTTCACAACGTGCCAAATCAAAAGTAAAAGTGTTGCTCTCTGGTGAAGGAGCAGATGAACTCATGGGCGGTTATACGCGATACAAAGCATTAAAAAGTCCAAGTTTATTGACTGCAATTACAACAATAAGCAAATTTGGAAACTTTGCGAAAAAACCTCGATTTGAAAAATTGGTTCAATATTCGAAAATTAAAAATCCGAATGATTTAATTATTTTTAACGGATCTAATTTTTATCCCCAAGGAATTTCTGAGCATTTTGGAATTCATAAACTTCCCGAAAATCTTTACAGAAATCAAATTCTAAATGAAGCAAAATCGTTGTATCCAAATAATTTGCGCCGTCAAGCATTATTTTTCGATCAACATACATATTTATGTTCGCTTTTAGACAGAAATGATCGTTGCACCATGGGAACTTCGATTGAATGTCGTGAACCCTTTTTGGATCCAAGATTAATTGCTGGACTTGGAACTTTAGACGATAAATGGCTTTTTACTGGCAAAAAAGGTAAATTTATTCTGAAAGACTCCATGAAAACACGTTTGCCAAACGAAATTTTAAATTTCAAAAAAGTAGGTTTAAGTTCGCCTTGGGGAGATTATTTAACTAAAAATAAATTATTTGTAGACGAATTAGAACTTTTCAAAAAGAGTGACATTTTTGAAATTCCGTATTTTGAAAATATAAATGCCAAAAAATTAGTAGAAAATTTTCAAAAAGGCAATGTGAAAATACTACCATATATACTACCTTTATTTATGATGCATATTTGGAAGAAAAATTATGTAGATAAATTTACTTCTACATTGGATTTAATATAAATTTGAAATCAAAATAAATACATTTTCAAAGCATAAATTATAAATGGAAATACAAAAACAATTTTCGTTAAAAAATTACAATACTTTTGGAATCGAAGCCAAGGCTAAAGAATTTGTGGCAGTTCATTCTGTTATGGACTTAGGTTTAATTTTAATAGAAAATAAATCTAAAAATAAATTTATTTTGGGTGGCGGAAGCAACATGCTCTTGACAAAAGACATTGATGCACTTGTGATTCATGTAGATCTGAAAGGCAAAAAAGTTATCAATCAAGACGATGATTTTGTTTGGATTGAATGTAAAGCAGGCGAAAACTGGCATGAATTGGTGCTTTGGACAATCAATCAAGATTTTGGTGGATTAGAAAACATGTCGCTCATTCCAGGGAATGTTGGCACAACTCCAGTTCAAAACATTGGAGCCTATGGAACCGAAATCAAAGATACGTTGGTTTCCTGCGTGGCCATGAATATCAAAAATCAAGAAATAAAAACTTTTACAAATGCCGAATGTAAATTTGGTTATCGCGAAAGTGTTTTTAAAAATGAAATAAAAGATCAGTATATTATTACATCGGTAGTTTTTAAACTCACTAAAAAAAATCATAAAATAAATGTTTCTTATGGCGATATCAAAGCCGAATTAGATAAAAAAAATATTGAAATTCCAAGTTTAAAAGATGTTAGTAATGCTGTAATTGCTATTCGGCAAAGCAAACTTCCTGATCCAAAAAAATTAGGAAATAGTGGTAGTTTTTTTAAAAATCCTATTCTACTAAAGAAAAATTTCGAAAAAATTCACAAAAAATTTCCAGAAATGAAATTCTTTGAAATTTCAGAGACCGAAGTTAAAGTTCCTGCAGGTTGGCTCATTGAACAAGCGGGTTTCAAAGGAAAACGATTTGGCGACGCTGGAATTCATAAAAATCAAGCCTTGGTTTTAGTGAATTATGGGAATGCCACTGGGCTAGAAATTTTGAATGTTTCTAAAGATATACAAAAAACTGTTTTCGAAATGTTTGGAATCGAAATCGAAGCTGAAGTAAATGTGATATGATTAAATTATAAAAATTCGTAATTCGAATATTAAAAAAGTATATTTGCACACGTTTTAAAAAACCGACTGCCTATATGTTTAGTTTTACTTTTTATTTTTTTGTTGTTGTAGTTGCTTTTCAATTTATGTATTATGTAATTGTGTTTAGAAGTTTCGCATTTGCAAAAGAACAACTACAAAAACCAACTAACATTTCCATTTCTGTTATTGTTTGTGCAAAAAACGAGCAAGAAAATCTACAGAAATACATTCCACTTTTATTAGAACAAGAATATCCAAATTTTGAAATTGTTCTAATAGATGATGCTTCTAGAGATCATTCTTTAGATATTATGGAAGAATTTGAAAAAAATAATTTAAAAATAAAAATTGTTAAAGTCGAAAACAATGAAGCATTTTGGGGAAATAAAAAATTTGCTTTAACACTTGGTATCAAAGCCGCAAAATATGATAATTTACTTTTTATCGATGCCGATTGTCATCCAAATTCTAAAAATTGGATTCAAGAAATGAGTAATCAATTCTCAAATGATAAAAAAATTATTTTGGGTTATGGAGCTTACAAAAAAATTAAAGGTTCATTTTTAAATAAAATTATTCGATTTGAAACCATGTTTACTGCCACACAATATTTTTCTTGGGCTAAAATAGGTAAACCATATATGGGAGTTGGACGCAATTTAGCTTACAATCGTAAAGAATTTTATGGTGTAAACGGGTTTAATTCACACATGAAAATTCGTTCTGGCGACGATGATTTGTTTATTAATGAAGTATCAAAATCCGATAATACAAGTATTTGTTTTTCTCCCGAAAGTTTTACCTATTCTGAACCAAAAACGAATTTTAAAGAATGGATTTTTCAAAAAAGAAGACACATTGCCACTGCGAGTCATTACAAATTTTTTGATAAAATGCAATTGAGTCTTTTATATTTTACACAAATTTCGTTTATTTTATTGAGTATTTATCTTATGATTTTTGAATTTCAGTGGATGATTGTTATAGCAATCATTGGTTTTCGCTATCTGTTTACTTGGATTATTATTGGCTATTCGGCATCAAAATTAAAAGAGAAAGATGTAATGTACTGGTTTCCTGTTATTGAAATAACATTAATTTTTTCGCAACTATACTTTTTTGTTCTAAATTTATTCTCAAAACCTGTTTATTGGAAATAGTAAAATTCATAGAAAAAGCAAAAAAAGGCGATCAAGTAAGTTTTACTTTTTTGTTGAATCATTATTGGAATGAGGTTTATGGTTTTATGCTCAAAAGAACTGAAAATGAAACCGATGCAGAAGATATCACTATAGAAACTTTTTCAAAAGCATTTGATAAAATATCAAGTTACAACACAGAATTTCAGTTTAATACTTGGTTAATTGCAATTGCTAAAAATGTTCATATCGATTTACTTCGCAAAAAAAAATCGAGTCATTTTGTTGAAATTACGGATAACGAAGACCAACAGGCATATAATGTCGCAGATACATCTCCATCAGCAGAAGATGAATTAATTACAGAGCAAAATTTATCTCAATTACTTCAATTTATCAAACAATTAAAACCAAATTATCAAGAAGTAATTCAACTTCGATATTTTCAAGAATTATCCTATCAAGAAATTGCAGAACAATTAGAAGAACCACTTAACAATGTGAAAATAAAATTGTTACGTGCTAAAAAATTATTAGCAGAAATCATACAAAATAAAAATTAAAACATTCTATTTCAGTATTTTAACATAATTTTTTAAAATATTTAAGATTTAACATACTAAAGTTAATAAGATAGGCGTTATCAATAAAAAGACACTTTGCTTATGTAACATTGATACTTAACCCCTAAATATTTTTATCATGTCAAATTTAAGTATCTTCGACAGCCGTTGGACAGAATTAGTTTTTGAAGGCAAAAACCAAGAATATGGTGCTTTCCAACTTCGCAAAGAAAATTCAAGAACTTCCATTATTGCTTTTCTATCTGGAATTTCACTTATGGCCGTTTTGTTTGGTTCATTTATGGTTTTTAGTTCATTTACTGCTCCCGCACCAATTCCAGATCCAGATAATATTCACGCCCCTATTATTGTAAATTTAGAGCCTCGAACAAAACAGCCAGAGGAAAAAAAACCTGAGGTAAAAACAAAAAAACAACAAGAAGTTAAAAAAGATCCAATAGTTAAAAAAGAGTTGAGAAATCTTGTTATTGTAAACAATACTCAAACTCCAGATAACATCAAAAACAATGGTGCCCCATTAACTTCTCCAGATGGTGTTGAAAATCCAAAACCAAGTACAAGCCTAAATTCGGTTGTTTCAACAGGAAGTGTCGGATCCAATCCAGAAAGTCCAAAAAAACCTGAAGGACCAGTTTCTATTGCTGTGTTAGACAAAATGCCAACTTTCCCTGGTGGAATTGATAAATTTAGAGAATTTGTTGGTACTAATTTTCAAAAGCCAGATTTTGATGAAGAAAAAACAGTTACCGTTTACGTTTCTTTCGTAATTGAACTGGACGGAAGTTTAAGTAACATTAAGGTAATAAAAGACCCAGGATATGGTTTAGGAAAAGAAGCAATTCGTGTTCTAAACTCACTAAAAACAAAATGGACAGCTGGTATATTAGATGGAGAAAAAGTAAGAACAACATACACGCTACCAATTGCGATTCAAATGCAATAATTTAAAAATATGCTAAAATAGCAACTTGAATAAAATGCTTTTTTTTAAATTTATACATTTATACTCAATGAGTCCGAAAGAATATCGGGCTCATTTTTTTTATCTAAATAAATTGAATCATTTTTTATTTTTCATGTGATACAATTGTTATTTATTAAAAAATAATTCCTTGAAATTTGAAATTTTTGAGACTCTTTATTTCAAAAGTTTTTTTTAGGTCCAATTTGTTAACATATGCAGTAAAAAAATCGTAATTTTGCACACCAAATAAAAAATTGACTATGAGAACGAAGTCGTTGAAAAAAAATAAAATTAATGTCATCACACTTGGTTGTTCCAAAAATGTATATGATAGTGAAGTACTAATGGGTCAATTACGCGCTAGTGGAAAAGACGTTACGCACGAAGCAAAAGCAGAGGAAGAAGGGAACATTATTGTAATAAACACTTGTGGATTCATAGATAATGCTAAAGCCGAATCTATAAACATGATTTTAGAATATGCTGACAAAAAAGAACGTGGCTTAGTTGACAAGGTTTTTGTAACAGGTTGTTTGTCAGAAAGATATAGACCCGATTTAGAAAAAGAAATTCCAAACGTAGATCAATATTTTGGTACAACAGAATTACCAGCACTTCTCAAAGCATTAGGAGCTGATTACAAACACGAATTGTTAGGAGAACGACTCACTACAACTCCCAAAAACTATGCGTATCTAAAAATATCCGAAGGTTGTGACAGACCGTGTAGTTTTTGTGCGATTCCATTAATGAGAGGAAAAAATGTTTCTCAATCAATCGAAAAATTAGTCAAAGAAGCCGAAGGTTTAGCACGAGATGGAGTTAAAGAATTGATTTTGATAGCACAAGATTTGACCTATTATGGATTAGATTTATACAAGAAAAGAAATCTTGGTGAACTTTTGGAAGCTTTAGTAAAAGTTGAAGGAATCGAATGGATTCGTTTACACTATGCATTTCCGACAGGTTTCCCAATGGATGTTTTAGAAATTATGAAACGGGAGCCAAAAATTTGTAATTATATCGATATTCCATTACAACACATCTCGGATTCAATTCTTAAATCTATGAGACGTGGCACTACTAGAGAAAAAACGACTAAATTATTGAAAGATTTTAGAGAAGCCGTTCCTGGAATGGCAATTCGAACAACACTAATTGTTGGGTATCCTGGCGAAACGCAAGAAGATTTTGATATTCTAAAAGAATTTGTTCAAGAAATGAAATTTGATAGAATGGGTTGTTTTGCCTATTCGCACGAAGAAAACACTCATGCCTATTTGCTCGAAGATAATGTTCCTGCAGAAGTTAAACAAGCAAGAGCCAACGAAATTATGGAATTACAGTCGCAAATTTCTTGGGATATGAATCAGGAAAAAGTGGGGAAAATTTTTCGTTGTATCATTGATCGAAAAGAGGGTGGACATTTTGTTGGTCGTACAGAATTTGATAGCCCAGATGTCGATAACGAAGTATTAATCGATGCTACAAAACATTTTGTAAAAACTGGAGAATTTGTAATGATTAAAATTACCGAAGCCACAGAATTCGATTTATATGGCGAACCAGCATAATAAAGTTTTTACAATCAACAAAAAATCCAATTTCAAATGAAATTGGATTTTTTGATTTTGGATTATTTATTTTAAAAAAATACTTAGTATAAAATATATAATTCCTGCTAATACTGCGGAAACTGGAATTGTCAAAACCCAAGCCCAAAGCAAACTAATTGTTACTCCCCACCGAACTGCCGAAACACGTTTTGTAAGTCCTACCCCTATTATCGATCCAGTAATAGTATGTGTAGTTGAAACTGGTATTTTTAGATGTTCCGTAAAATACAGAGTTAAAGCTCCAGCAGTTTCTGCCGCAACTCCTTCAAATGAGGTTACTTTTGTGATTTTAGAACCCATTGTTTTCACAATTTTCCAACCTCCAGAAAGTGTTCCCGCAGCAATTGCAGTATAACAAGCAAGTGGAATCCAACTTGGCATGGCCCCTTTGAAATCGTCTTTTGGTAGCATCACATTCAACCATTCTGGCATACTTTCTTGGGCTAATCCGCTTGTGTGAATATAAACCGTTACCGACGCTGCAATAATTCCCATTACTTTTTGAGAATCATTTCCTCCATGCCCTAAACTAAATGCCGCCGACGACACTAATTGCATTTTTCGTAAATAAAAATCGGATTTGGCATGACTCAAACTACTAAAAATCAAACAAAAAATACTAATTGAAAAAATAATTATTCCAACTAAATACCATTTTATATTGTGTGGTTCCACTAAAACAGCCCAAAAATGTGAGTTGAAATTATATTTATTTTCTATTTTATCATAAAAATGCATTTGACTAGTAATAAACCAAGCAGTCAAAACCATCAACGAAACAGTAAATATTTTAGGTAAAATAGATTTTTTAGAAGATGACATTAACCAAATCGAAATCAAATACGAAATTAATGCTCCAATAAGCGGCGCCAGAACTATAAATGCTAATATAATTAATACTCCAGAAGGCATTCCGCCATCTTTTCCTGGTTTGTACCAACTCACAATATTGTACCAATATTTCACGGCTCCTTCGCTATCAACATAACTTGAAAATCCGCGAACCGCAATAGCGTGAGCAATAGCAGCACCGCCAAATCCACCAATTAGAGTATGAGATGAACTGGAAGGTATTCCTAGCCACCAAGTCAATAAATTCCAAATTATAGCGGCAATAATTCCGGCTAAAATCACAACAAGTGTAATTTCCATGGTATTTGCAGTTTTTGCAACCGTATCGGCAACACCAAAACCAAAAACCCAATAGGCTAAAAAATTAAAAAACGCTGCCCAAAGTACCGCTTGAAAAGGTGATAAAACTTTGGTAGCGACGATAGTAGCAATAGCATTAGCAGCATCATGAAAACCGTTGATATAATCAAAAATCAAGGCTAAAACAATAATAACAATAAGTAATGTAAACATAAATAAAGTTTTTAAAAATTAGTTATGTTAAGAATTTTTCACAGCAATTGATTCTAAAACAGAAGCAACTCCCTTGCATCTATCGGTTGCAGATTCCAAAACAGATAAAACTTCCTTGTATTTTATTATGTTTTTGGCGTCATTTTCGGTATCAAATAGTTCAAAAACAGCTTTATCGTAAACATTGTCAGATTTGTTTTCTAATTTGTTGATTCTAGAACAAGCATCCGTAATATTTTTCATCTTCTTCAAATTCCGCAATTCCTTTACGGCTTGATCAATGTTTTGACATGCTTCGAGATTAATTTCGGTTAATTTACGTATGGATTTTGTAATTTTTTCTACTTGATATAATTTCATTCTGCTCGATGCACCATGAATATTATCGGCAACATTATCAATAGATGTAATCAACGCATGAATATCTTCTCTATCAAATGGAGTTATGAAATTTCTACTCAATTCGAGATTCGTTTGTCGAGTTATATTTTCACCAATTTGTTCTAACTCATCAATTTTATCAAAAGATACTTTTCTTTCCGAAGCTGGTAAATTTACAGCTTCGTGCAAAGTTTCAGCTATTAAAACTAAATTCGAACTTGCTTGCTCAAATAATGGAAAAAACTTTTTTTCTTTTGGTACTAAAAACTGAAAAATACTGTTAATTGACATTTTTTATCTTTTAAATTGTTGCAAATGTATGAATGTAATGTTAAGCAAATATTAAATCTTAACAAAATATTAAAGAATTCATGAACATGATTTTCGGTAAATTATCATTCTCAGACTTGTGTGGGCGTGACCATGCTTCCGTAAACTCCAGCTTGGTCGTGCTATTCGTTCCCACTTTTTTGAAAACTTGTCACACCTCGACTGCGCTCGTTGTGACAAGTTTTCAAAAAGAGTTCCGCTACTATCACTCACGCAAAAAAATAGTTAGCCATCAGTTTTTAGCTGAAATTTCAAAAAATAAATACGTTTAAAGCCTTCTAAATATGTTAAATTCGTGTCATCCGCGTTCTAATATTTTAAATATCGAAATCTAACAAAAAATGAAAACCATTTTGTAAATTCGCAAAAATATATTTCTTACAAAATGGATTTAAACTTCAACAAAAACGAAGACCACAATAAACTTTTA
>JAYWEG010000125.1:0-4785 GCA_043779445.1 Bacteroidota bacterium | reverse complement strand
ATAGCGTTTGATACAGAAGCAAAATGTGTTTACCAATAAAATAATACAACTTACTAACCTTGAGTAGTAAGTTTTTTTTTAAATAGTAGAATTTTAACAACTAACACAAATAAACAAAAAACTTTTTTTAAATTTAAAAAACTTTTTAGTTATAAGTTTTTTGATACTTTTGTTTCTTAAAAATTATAAAAAATGAAAAGAAATTTAATGTTTGCTTTTTTTTTCATTATTGCTTCAACTTCACTGATTGCTCAAATACAAAAAAACAGCAATGATGTAGCTCTTGTAAAAGTAATAGATGTAACAAATTTTATAGGCAAAAAGTATATTGCAGAAGTTGATATTAAATCTAATGCAACAGACAGTTTAAGCAAATGTGGCATAGCGAATATTCAGATTGGTAAACATGATAATGACCTTTTTTGGAATACGCAGAAGTTTAATTTAAGTAAAAAACAAATTTCTAATTGGAAAACTTTTTCTATAGAAGGAGTAATATCTCCCGAATCTAAAAAAATCTGGATTTACTTTTGTGCCTCGGGTAACGGAGATTTTTACTTTGATAATATTAAATTTAAAATCTTTGAAGACAGCACTACATATAAAACTGTTATAATAAAGAATAGCGATTTTGAACAAATTGCAGACGTTAATGATGCAATAAAAATGTTCGAAAATACTAAAGTCTTAAAAAATAATTTAAACATTAAAGCATCAATAGCATCTCTTGATAATAATAAATCGTTTTGTTTGTCACTTAAAAACAACACAACGTATTTTATAACACAATATGGAAACAATGCGAAAACCGGAGAATATGTTACTGTAAAAGACGGAAAAAAAATCTATTATGAAACTTATGGACAAGGCGAACCGCTAATTTTATTGCATGGTAACGGTGGTTCTATTAGTTCATTTTACAAAAGTATTCCTGAACTTGCAAAACAATATAAAGTTATAGTTTTAGACACAAGAGGTCAAGGCAAAAGTGTAGATACTGATACACAAGAATTTAATTATGATTTATTTACTGATGATCTTGAGTACGTTATAAATAGTTTAAAATTAGAAAAAGTAAATGTTGTTGGATGGAGTGATGGTGCTATTATTGGACTGCTACTTTCGATAAGACATCCAGAACTTATTGACAAATTGGTTTTGATGGGTGCAAATTTAAATCCATCAAATGAAGCATTAAGCAAAAAAGCAATATCAATTGTTCAAAAAATCATACGAGATATAAACAAAACCAACGATCCTAATTTACAAACTACATTACGACTATCGCAAATGCTGTTAAAACAACCAAATATTTTAGTCGACGATTTACACAAAGTAAAAGCCAAAACACTTGTAATGGCTGGAGAAAATGATTTAATATTAGAAAAACACACACAATTGATAGCGAAAAATATTGCAAATTCACAACTAAATATTATTAAAAATGAAACTCATTTTTTACCCGAGGAAAACGCTACATTATTTGTCAAAATTGTATTAGATTTTTTAAAAAGCAATTAAAGAATTTTTATGCGAATGGGTCATATTGCGAATAAATCAATTGTTAGGTGTGCAAAAAGATAATATAAATTCTAGTTTCTAATTTATGCAGAACAGAAAACGTAATTATTTTAAAAACCAATTTACAAAATGATATTGTGTTTACAAGTAAAGTACTCAATTAATCTAAAAATAATCTAAAAACCTCCAAAAAGACCTTGACTGCAAATAGTTAAGGTTTTTTTCGTTTGCATAAGCTTCTCGTTCAAAAATAATGTTTCGATACGCCAGCTGAAAATCTCGATATTTGATGTAATTATATAACAAATTGCAAAAATACAAAACATAAAATGGCAGAATCAACAACTCCATTTGCTGTCGAAGATGAATTTTCTCGTGGTTGATAGTTGTTTTATTGTTCAAATAATGTTTTTCTTTCAAAATAATAAACGGAAAAACAGTCATACCCGCATACCCTTTTGGGATTAAATATTTAGAAACAATTAGAAACATTTGAATTAAGTTTTATAAATTTGTAGCATGAATAATTCACAAAGTAATGAAATAAAACTCATCGAAGGCGAAGATTTTTACTTCACACCCGAAGGTTATAAATGTTTTACAGAAAAACACCATCTCAAACGAGGTTATTGTTGCAAAAGTGGCTGTAGGCATTGTCCTTACGGATTTGATAAAAAAACGAATGAAATAAAAAAATAAATATTTTGATGGTTGGATTTTTCGAATTTTCTAATGATCTAATAATCGAATGATCCAATAATCGATTTAAAACAATGACTTTCCAAGAACAAATCCAACAAGGAATTCCTAATATTCTTCCAGCCAAAAAAAAATATGATTTAGTAGTAAATCACGCTCCAAAACGCAAAGAAATACTTTCTGATGAGGAGAAAAAACTGGCACTTCGAAATGCATTGCGTTATTTTGAATCTCATCACCATGCCGAATTAATTCAAGAATTCTCAGAAGAATTAAAAATCTATGGTCGCATCTATATGTATCGTTTTCGACCAGATTACGAAATGAAAGCTAGACCAATAGCAGAATATCCAGGGGAATCTGAACAATCTAAAGCGATCATGTTGATGATTCAAAACAATTTGGATTATGCCGTGGCGCAACATCCGCATGAATTGATAACCTATGGTGGCAATGGTGGAGTTTTCTCTAACTGGGCACAATATTTATTGACCATGCAATACCTGTCCAAAATGACCGAAGAGCAAACTTTGTCAATGTATTCTGGTCATCCTATGGGATTATTCCCAAGTCATAAAGACGCACCACGAGTTGTCGTAACCAACGGAATGGTCATACCCAATTATTCTTCGCCAGACGATTTAGAACGAATGAATGCCTTAGGTGTATCACAATATGGGCAAATGACCGCAGGAAGTTACATGTACATTGGACCACAGGGAATTGTTCACGGCACAACTATTACGGTTCTAAACGGATTTAGAAAAATAAAAAAATCTCCAAAAGGCGGATTATTCGTCACATCAGGACTTGGCGGAATGTCTGGCGCACAACCAAAAGCAGGAAATATTGCAGGTTGCATAACCGTTTGTGCTGAAGTAAATCCAAAAATCACAAAAATTCGTCATGATCAAGGCTGGATTAACGAAGTCTTCGAAAACATAAATGATTTAGTAATTCGAGTAAAAACGGCGAAAGCCAAACAAGAAATTGTTTCATTAGCCTATCTAGGAAATGTAGTTGATGTTTGGGAAAAATTCGACGAAGAAAACATTGATATCGATTTAGGATCTGACCAAACATCGTTGCACAATCCCTGGGCTGGTGGCTACTACCCTACTGGTTTTACTTTCGAAGAATCGAATGAAATGATGGCTAATAATCCTGAAAAATTTAAAACAGAAGTTCAGAAAACCTTGCGACGACACACCGATTCCATTAATAAACATACTTCAAAAGGAACTTATTTTTTTGATTATGGAAACGCATTTTTATTAGAAAGTTCTCGAGCAGGAGCTGATATTATGGCAGAAAACGGTTTGGATTTTAAATATAATAGTTATGTGCAAGACATTATGGGACCTATGTGTTTTGACTTTGGATTTGGACCATTTCGATGGGTTTGCGCATCGGGCAAACCCGAAGATTTAGCCAAAACCGACCAAATTGCCTGCGAAGTTTTAGAAGAAATAATGAAAACATCGCCACCAGAAATTCAGCAACAAATGGCAGATAACATTCAATGGATAAAAGGTGCACAAGAAAACAAACTAGTTGTTGGCAGTCAAGCTCGAATTCTTTATGCAGATGCCGAGGGTCGCATGAAAATTGCTGAAGTATTCAATCAAGCTATAAAAAATAAGGAAATCGGATTGATAATTCTTGGTCGCGATCACCATGATGTTTCTGGTACCGATTCGCCCTATCGTGAAACTTCAAATATTTATGACGGTTCACGTTTCACAGCCGACATGGCCATTCAAAACGTTATTGGTGATAGTTTTCGGGGCGCCACGTGGGTTTCTATTCACAATGGTGGCGGCGTGGGTTGGGGCGAAGTCATCAATGGTGGATTCGGAATGTTGCTCGATGGATCAGTCGATGCTTCTCGCAGGCTAAAAAACATGCTTTTTTGGGACGTAAACAACGGAATTTCACGAAGAAATTGGGCTCGAAACGAAGGTGCAATTTTTGCCATAAAGCGTGCTATGGAAACCGAACCATTGTTGAAAGTAACGATTCCGAACTTGGTTGATGATGATTTAATCGATACCGTTTAGAAGCAATTCTCGCTGTTCATTTCAAGGTTTCTCAACAAACTATTTTTTTCTAAGTCAAAAAACGAACTTCCGTGGGTCGTTGTTTTTGGTCTAGAAAAAATGTAATTTATTTTCAAAACGCTTTACATTTCCATCAAGGCTAAAACACATCCAATATTTAACAAAAACTTATTTCAATTGGTACGAATTTTGATTAATTTTATTGATTATTAACCTATTAAATGATTTATCATGAAAACTATAAAATTCCTTTCGATACTACTTGTAGCATTTTTTGTTTCTTGTCAAGCCGTTCATATCAATTCAGATTATGACAAAAACGTAAATTTTTCAAACTATAAAACCTATGGGTTTTATAAACAAGGAATTGAC
Source organism: Bacteroidota bacterium (assembly GCA_043779445.1). GTDB lineage: Bacteria > Bacteroidota > Bacteroidia > Flavobacteriales > Flavobacteriaceae > Flavobacterium. The sequence continues at coordinate 133 of JAYWEG010000125.1, read as the reverse complement.
AACGTAGCCATTTCTGACTTAGATAAAAAAAGAATCATGCGATCCATAGAAGAAGAAATGACATCAAAAGGATTTACAAAAAGTGAAACACCAGACTTATTAGTGAACATCAGCACAAAAGAAAGAGAGCAAG
>JAYWEG010000124.1:0-4787 GCA_043779445.1 Bacteroidota bacterium | reverse complement strand
ACAGGCGAAGGTGCAGAAGAAATTGTTGAAGATATGCCAACAATCGGACAACAAATTATTCACGAACACGAAGAATTAGCCGAAAAATTTGCATTAATAATGTACATCACTGGACTTTTTAGTTTGATTTCACTTATTGCAAATATCAAAAATCATAAATTTGCCAAACTTTTTTCATTTATAACTTTGACTTTGGTATTAGTTGCAGCAATTTTGTCTAAATCTGTTGGAACTTCTGGAGGTGAAATTCGTCATACTGAAATTAGGGAAACAACCGAGCAAACCTTAGAAAAACATCAGGAAATGAGCGAAGATAAAAATGAAAATTAACTATATTTAACAAATAAAAAGCATCAACAAAACATAAATTTAAAAATAAATTTGTTTTCTAATTAATTTTAAATCTATATTTGCAATCTGATAAAACAAAAATGTTTACAAACAAATTACATCATCATCATTTTCATATTTGCTTTCAAGCGAAGAGTTAGTGATATATGTATAAATCATATTCTAAAACCCGTTTGAAATTCCAAACGGGTTTTTTTTATATAAAATCATTTTGAAGTTTCGAACACAATAAAAAAAAGAAATAAAAAATGAAAACTTTAAAAATCGCCATTCAAAAATCAGGACGTTTAAACGAAGATAGCCTAAAAATGCTCAAGGATTGTGGCATTTCTATCAACAACGGTAACGATCAACTCAAAGCCGAAGCTACAAATTTCCCCATCGAATTGTTGTTTTTACGCAACTCGGACATTCCACAATATCTTTTAGATGGCGTTGTTGATGTTGCTATCGTTGGTGATAATTTATTGGTCGAAAAAGGAAAAAATATTAAAGTTGTAGAAAAACTAGGATTTTCTCGATGCAAAGTTTCGGTCGCAGTTCCTAAAACTTTCGATTACAATTCGATTAAAGATTTAGATGGTTTGCGCATAGCAACCTCCTATCCAATAACCACTTTAGATTATTTTAAAGCCAATAACATAGAGGTAGATTTACACCAAATATCTGGTTCGGTTGAAATTGCTCCAAATATTGGTCTAGCCGATGCTATTGTAGATATTGTTTCCAGTGGAAGTACACTTTTCAAAAACAATTTGAAAGAAGTTGCTGTAATCATGAAAAGCGAGGCTGTTTTGGCTGTTTCTCCAAAAATATCTGCAGAAAATCAAGTTATTTTAAACAAATTGCAATTTCGAATTCAATCTGTTTTACGTGCAAGATGTTCAAAATACATTTTAATGAATGTTCCCAATGACAAAATTAATGCAATCACAAAAATTCTTCCTGTTTTAAAAAGCCCAACTGTTGTGCCATTGAGTCAAATGGGATGGTCAAGCGTCCAATCGGTAATAGATGAAGACCAGTTTTGGGACGTAATCGACCAATTGAAAGAGGCAGGAGCAGAAGGAATTTTGGTTTGCTCCATAGAGAAAATGGTGGTTTAATCCCCATAATCCCCAAAGGGGAAACTAATAAATTGAAAAAATGAACAAAATATACAATCCATCAAAAGAAACTTGGTCAGAAATTTTAAAAAGACCAACCCAATCTTTTAAAGATATTGAAGAAACCGTAAAAGGAATTTTCAAAGAAGTACAAGCCAAAGGAGATGTTGCAGTTTCAAAATACACCTCGCTTTTTGACGGCATTGGATTAGAAAATATAGAAGTTTCAAACCAAGAAATCGAAGAAGCAATTAATTCTGTTTCACAAGAATTGAAAGAAGCCATTCAACTAGCAAAATCAAACATCGAAAAGTTCCACAAAGCACAAATCACTTCAAAAATTGACATTGAAACAACCGAAGGCGTAATGTGTTGGCAAGAAAAAAGACCTATTCAAAAAGTGGGTTTATACATTCCTGGCGGAACGGCACCATTATTTTCAACCGTTTTAATGTTGGCAATTCCTGCTCAGATTGCTGGTTGCAAAGAAATTGTTTTGTGTTCGCCACCAGATAAATCAGGAAAAATTAATCCTGCCATTTTGTATGCGGCAAGTCTTTGTGGTGTTTCGAAAATATTGAAAGTTGGTGGCATTCAAGCTATTGCAGGAATGACATTTGGTACCGACACTATTCCACAAGTGTATAAAATTTTTGGACCAGGAAATCAATATGTAACCGTTGCAAAGCAAGTTGCCACTCAATTTGGAGTAGCCATCGATATGCCTGCTGGACCAAGCGAATTACTAATTGTTGCTGATGATTCAGCCATTTCAAGTTTTGTGGCTTCCGATTTATTAAGCCAAGCAGAACATGGAGTCGATAGCCAAGTAATATTGATTTCTACCTCAAAAAGACTAATCAATGAAGTTGAAATCGAAATCAACAAACAAATTCAGGTTTTACCTCGAAAAGCTATAGCTGAAAAAGCCATCGAAAATTCAAAATTAATTTATGTTGAAAACAATCAAATCGCCTTAGATTTAATCAATAAATATGGTCCAGAGCATTTTATAATTTGTACCAAAAACGATGATTTTTATGTTGATAATATCGAAAATGCAGGTTCAATTTTCATAGGTAACTATACTCCAGAAAGTGCTGGCGATTATGCATCAGGAACCAATCATACTTTGCCAACAAATGGTTATGCCAAAAATTACTCTGGAGTAAATTTGGATAGTTTCATGAAATCGATGACTTTCCAGAAAATTTCTCAAAAAGGAATTCAAAATATTGGAAATGCAATTGAAATTATGGCTGAAGCCGAAGGTTTGCAAGCACATAAAAATGCTGTGAGTTTACGATTGGAGAATTTAAAATAGAAGAAAGAATCTAGAATCAAGATATTAAAGTCTTATTTCTTAGCTCTTGAATCTTCAGAATCTAAAATAAAATGAAAACATTCAAATTAAATAATCTCATTAGAGAAAACATTAAAAACATGAAATCGTATTCGTCTGCTCGAGATGAGTTTACAGATTTTGACCAAGAAATGATTTTTCTCGATGCCAACGAAAATCCTAATGAAAACGGAGTAAATCGTTATCCAGATCCGCAACAAAAAAGCGTAAAATTGGCTTTATCTGAAATAAAAAGAGTTCCTTCAACTCAAATTCTGTTAGGAAATGGAAGCGATGAAGTTTTAGATTTATTGTTTCGTGCATTTTGCGAACCTAATAATGATAACGTAATTACTTTACCACCAACGTACGGAATGTATGGTGTTTTAGCCAATTTAAACGCTATTGAAAATCGAGAAGTTTTATTAAATGAAGATTTCGAACCTCAAATTGATAAAATTTTAGCTAAAGTAGATACGAATACAAAAATGATTTTTCTTTGTTCGCCAAACAATCCAACGGGCAATTCTTTTGACGATGAAAGTATTGTAACTTTACTCAATAATTTCAATGGAATTGTCGTTTTAGACGAAGCATATATTGATTTTTCTGAAAAAGAAAGTTGGTTACATGAAATTAATGATTATCCAAATTTAGTGATTACACAAACTTTGTCAAAGGCTTATGGAATGGCAGGAATTCGATTGGGAATTTTGTATGCTTCTTTTGAAATTATTACGGTTTTAAATAAAATAAAGCCACCCTATAATGTTAATGTTTTAACTCAAAGTAAAGCATTGCAATATATTGAAAATCAAGAAATTATAAAAAATCAAATTGAAGAAATAAAGGATCAACGAAATTTAGTTTATGGACAATTATTAAATACTAATTTCGTAAAAGAAATATACAAAACTGATGCCAACTTCATACTTTGTAAAGTAGATAATGCTAATAAAAGATACAATCATTTTTTAGAAAATGGAATCGTAATCAGAAATAGAACAAACGATGCATTGTGTGAAAATTGTTTACGAATTACAGTCGGAACCGAAGTAGAAAATCAAAAATTAATTAAAGTATTAAAAGAATTAGAAAATTTATAAATAATGAAAAAAGTTCTATTCATAGACCGCGACGGCACCATGATTAAAGAAACAATCGATGAACAAATCGATGCGTTCGAAAAAATGATTTTTTATCCGAAATGTATTCCTTTTTTGAGTAAAATAGCTCAAGAATTAGATTTCGAATTGGTAATGATAACCAATCAAGACGGTTTAGGAACCGCTAGTTTTCCAGAAGAAACTTTTTGGCCCGTACATAATTTTATTATGAAAACCTATGAAAATGAAGGCGTAATTTTTGATAATGTATTTCTTGATAGAACATTTCCGCACGAAAACTCTAACACTAGAAAACCAGGAACAGGGCTTTTGACTGAATATTTTTCATCAGAATACGATTTAGGTAATTCATTTGTTATTGGCGATCGATTAACTGACGTTGAATTGGCAAAAAACTTAGGCTCTAAAGCAATTTTTATTAATGACAATACCAATTTAGGAACTGGGGAAATATCTGTAAAACGTGAAGAGCTTGACTTTTGTATTACGTTAGAAACCAACGATTGGCAGAAAATTTATGAGTTTCTAAAACTCGAAATCCGTTCTGCATCAATCATCAGAAAATCCAATGAAACAGATATTTTCATCAATTTAAATCTTGACGGAACTGGAAAAAGTAAAATCGAAACCGGAATTGCATTTTTCGATCATATGCTCGATCAAATTGCACGTCATGGACAAATGGATTTAGAAATTTTAGTCAAAGGAGATTTGCAAGTCGATGAACATCATACGATTGAAGACACTGCAATTGCACTCGGAGAAGTTTTTGCAAAAGCATTAGGAAACAAATTAGGCATCGAACGTTACGGATTTTGCTTACCAATGGATGATTGTTTGGCTCAAGTAGCCATCGATTTT
>JAYWEG010000123.1:0-4830 GCA_043779445.1 Bacteroidota bacterium | reverse complement strand
AAAAAAAGTTAAATTTTAGTTAAATTTTTAATAAATTACGGTCGCTTAAAAATCATAAAAAGGTATTTAATCGATTTATTTTGATGTTTTGACGAATTAAATTACTTTTAATAATTCAAATTAAACTTCATATGAATGCGAATAATTTAAAATAATAGTTGAATTAATAAATAATTGTTAGTTTTACAAAACAATAGTTGAAAAATTATTATTATTTAAACCAAACCAAAAACCAACCAAAAAACCAGTTTATGAAAACAACAAAAAAAACCAATTTATTTTTAACAGCCTTAACAATAGGCTTATTAGCATCTTGTAGTAAAAACGATGATGCAGAAATTATTCCAACAAGTGCAACTGCTATCGAACAACCATCTTTATTAAACAAACTTTGTAGTTTTGTTGATGGAAACTGGAGTTCTGCCTCTGTATTAAGCTCTACAGTAGTAAACACCTCGGAAACAACATTTATAAGAAATGAAAATTCTAAAATTGCGGCACTTTGGGGACAATCAATAGTGCCATTATCTTTTGTAAAAGATGCCTCTAACCCTAGTTCTACTTATAACGCCATTTCTTACGGTGGAAGTCCAAGAAAAATTTACTACGGAGAAGCTATCTACAAAGCAGCATTACTAAAAGGTAGACTCGTTTGCTCTATGATTTTAGCACATGAATTTGGTCATCAACTTCAATATAATTACGGATTACCGTCAGTTCAAGAAAATACAGCTAGACCAAATGAGCTAGAAGCTGATGGATTTGCTGGATACTATTTGAGAAAACCTAATGGTTATAATGCGACTAGTTTTGCAGCAATTGCAGCTGGTTCTGACTTTGCATTTGCAATTGGGGATTACAGTACAACTAGTCAAGGACACCACGGAACGCCACCACAAAGACGTTCTGCCGTTCGTTTAGGTTTTTTACTTGCTGCGCCAGCTAATGGAAATTTAACAGCCTCAAGTTTTGATTCTAATTTCTTTTACTACTACAACGGTGTACTAAACGGAACTTATAAAATGGCAAAACCATCTAACATAACACCTGAAATGGATGCTTACATGAATGCCCATATTGACGAATTAAGAAAAATTAAATCAGGAGAAATTTCTAAAGAGCAATTTAACCAATTAGGGGATAATTAATAACAGAATATTTCAAATTATTTAAAGCCATCGTAATTGATGGCTTTTTTTTTGATAATTTTTAATGTTAAAAATAAGTTAATTAATATTTAAACAAATGTTTAATTTAAACAAATGTTTAGTTTTGTACTTGATGGAAATTTTCAACGATAAACAAATTTTAATTCTTCAAGTTGCCGAAAAACTTTTCTCAGAAAAAGGTTTTGATGGGACTTCAATTCGTGAAATTTCTAAAGCATCGAGTGTAAATGTTGCAATGGTTTCTTATTATTTTGGGTCTAAAGAAAAATTATTAGAAAGTTTAATTGTTTATAGAACTTCGGATTTAAAAAATAGTTTAGAAGATATTAGTTTGGAAATTGGTGATCCAATGCAAAAAATTGAAAAATTTATTCAATTGTATATAGAACGAATAAATAATAATCGCAATTTTCATCACATCCTTTTATTCGAAATTTCGTCTAAAAAAAGAGCAATGGATTTCGAATCTTTTAATGAAATTAAGAAAGCCAATATCAATTCGTTAGAAAAAATTATTATTGAAGGACAATCTCAAAATATTTTTAGAAAAGATATTAATCTTCATTTAATAATTCCAACAATTTTGGGAACCTATTTCTATTTTCAAATGCATAAAACGTTTTTAGGGAATGTTTTATCCTTAGAAACAGATGATAAATACAATCAATATATTAAAAACGAATTAACAAATCATATCCAGCAAACTATTAAATCTTTATTATTATATGCAAATTAAAAACAAATTATTGTTACTGATTTTGTTTTTTGGATTTACAAATATGTTTTCGCAAGAAACAATTTTAAATCTTAAAGAAGCAATCGATTTGGCAATTACCAAAAGTAATGAAGCCATTTTATCTGACACTAAAATTGAAACAAAAAAACTAGAATTTGATGTTGTAAAAAACATTCAATATCCTGATTTTAAAGTTTCAGGACAATATTTGCGCTTGGCTGGCGCAAAAGTCGACTTGAAAAGTTCAAATCCAAACGCTGCGTCGCCAAGTGTTAATGAATTAATTATTGGTCAAGCAAATATAAACATGCCATTGTTTTCGGGTTTTAAAATTCAGAATTCGATCAAAGCAAACGAAAATTTATACAAAGCCGAACAATCAAAATCTATTCAAACCAAAGAAGAAATTGCAATGAAAGTTGTGGAATATTATGCTAATTTGTATCGGGCACAAAAATCAGTTACATTAATTTCCGAAAATTTAAAATCGGCAGAACAACGTGTAAAAGATTTTTCTGACTTAGAGAAAAATGGTGTTATTGCTCGAAATGATTTACTAAAAGCGCAATTGCAACAATCTAAAGTGCAATTATCGTTAGACGAAATGAAGAAAAATGTTTCGGTTTTAAATTTTTATTTGATAACATTAATGAAACTTCCCGAAGATTATAAAATTGGAATCGATGAACATCAATTTGATAATTCTAAATCGGAATTAAAAATCAGAACTTTTGAAGATGCACTAAAAAACAGAAAAGATCTAGAAGTTTTTAATTTCATACAAAAAGCAGGAGAAAATAATATTGCCGTTGCCAAAAGTGGTTATTTTCCTCAAATTGCATTAAAAGCTGGATATACGGCTTTACAATTGCAAAATGTAGCCACTATTACCAATGCTTTGAGTTTCGGACTGGGATTTAACTACGATTTGAGTTCGATTTTTAAAGTTGAGAAAGATATTAAATTAGCCAAAAATAAATTGCAGGAAACGAAACAAAATCAAGAAATTTTATCGGAAAATATAAAAATTCAAGTTCATAATGCTTCGGAAAGTTATAATTTGACCTTGAAACAAAATTTGGTTTACGAACAAGCCGTTGGTCAAGCCACAGAAAATTATCGAATTGTAAAAGACAAATACAATAACGGACTTTCCACAACCAACGATTTGCTGGAAGCCGATGTCGAACAATTGAATTCTAAATTAAATTATGCACTTTCTCGAGCGAATTCGTTTTTGAAATATTACGAAATGCAATCGGCTTCGGGAACTTTAATATCATCATTCAAAAACTAAAACAATATGGAAAATACAGAAGAAACAAAACCTAAAAGTAACAAAATTAAAATTATTCTTCCAATAATAATTCTACTTGGATTGGGTTACGGAATTATGAGATATTTGCATTCACAATCTCACGAAACGACAGATGACGCTCAGGTTCAGAAAAATATGAACCCAATTATTCCAAAAGTTTCGGGATATATTTCGAAAGTTTTTGTAAAAGACAACGATTTTGTAAAAAAAGGGGACACGCTTTTTATTATTGACAATAAAGATTATGTAGTTAAAGTCGAAGATGCAAAAGCAGGATTGGCAGTTGCCGAAAGTGGTTATGAGGTTTCAAAATCTGAAATTGGAACTGCAAATGCCAATGTTTCTGTTTCTGATGCTAATATTTCGACAGCAAACGGAAATATAGAAACCGCAAAAATTCGTTTGGGTCGTGCGGTTGCGGATTTTGAAAGATATAATAATTTGTATAAAAACCATTCGATAACCAAACAACAATTCGAGCAATCGTTGGCCACAAAACAAGAAGCCGAAAGCCAATTGAATATTTTAAAAGACCAACAAAGAGCCAGTGAATATCAAAAAAATGTTTTGAAAACTAAAACTGTTGTTTCTGGGAATCAAACAAAAGTGGCATCGGCAAATATTTCGAAAGCAAAGTCAATTTTAGATGCTGCAAAACTAAATTTAAATTATACAATTGTAACTGCATCGGTTGACGGACAAGTTTCTAGAATTGACATTCAACCGGGACAATTGGTACAACAAGGGCAATCGTTGTTTTTTTTAATCAATAATTCGGAAGTTTGGGTTATTGGAAATTTCAAGGAAACACAACTAAATAAAATGAAAGTTGGTCAAGAAGTTGCTATAAAAATTGATGCTTTTGGTGGTGAGGAATTTACAGGAACTTTGGCTTCATTTTCGCCAGCAACGGGTTCTCAATTTTCGATTTTGCCTCCAGATAATGCAACGGGGAATTTTGTAAAAACGGTTCAAAGAGTTCCGGTTAAAATTACTTTTTCTGCTAAAAATGATAAAAATAAACTGCAACTTTTACGATCAGGAATGAATGCCGAAGTTGATGTTACAGTAAAATAATTTAGTTATGAGTTTTGGGTTTTGAGTTTGAAACTCATAACTCAAAACTCGTAACTCAAAACATAAATATGATTCAAAACAATCCAGACGAATTAGTAGAATATGGCTTTCGCCGAGTTATAATCACGGTGATTGCTATACTTTGCTCACTTTTAGAAATTGTTGATACTACGATTGTAAACGTAGCATTAAACAATATGCGAGGCAGTTTGGGTGCAACTTTAACCGATATTGCATGGGTAATAACCGCCTATGCCATTGCTAACGTTATTATTATACCGATGACGAGTTGGTTGTCGCAACAATTTGGGCGACGCAATTATTTCACTGCATCAATAATTATTTTTACAATTGCTTCGTTTATGTGCGGAAACGCAACGAATATTTGGGAATTAGTTATCTTCAGATTTATCCAAGGATTGGGGGGAGGCGCACTTTTAGTAACCGCACAAACGATGCTGACCGAAAGTTATCCGATCGCAAAACGTGGAATGGCGCAAGCATTTTATGGAATGGGTGTTATTATGGGA
>JAYWEG010000122.1:0-4856 GCA_043779445.1 Bacteroidota bacterium | reverse complement strand
TAAAAAGCTAGAATTATCACCAATAATATAGAGTGATTTGTTAACAAAAACTAAACCAGAGGCTGCGCCGATTCCTTTTATTTCTGCAAAATGTTGAAGTTTAAATGGTGTCATGTATATTTGAATGTTGCTTTTTTAGCCCAGACAGAAAGGAAAATCTTTGTGTTTTGAAATGGATTTTTTTCTTGAAGAAAAATAACGACCAAAGGAAGTTCGTTTTTTTGATGTAGAAAAAACCATTTTAAAAGGCAAAATTTGGGATGATGGCTGGATTGGCTTCTGAAAATTATTGTTATATTTGAATTTATAAATATATGAAAAATTATGAGTTCAATTAATCTTGATGATTTTAAAGTTACAAATCCAATTTCGTTATCCAAATTACCAACTTTTTTGAAAAGCGATGAGGATTTTGTTGAGAAATTAGCCAAAACAACTACTAAATTAAGCAAATTTCAAGATGTGTTGTATGCTCACAATCGATATTCGGTGTTGATTTGTTTGCAAGGAATGGATACTTCGGGAAAAGACAGTTTGATTCGTGAAGTTTTTAAGGAATTTAATGCTAGGGGCGTTGTAGTTCAGAGTTTTAAAACTCCTAATTCAACAGAATTAGAACATGACTATTTGTGGAGACATTATATTGCATTGCCAGAAAAAGGAAAATTTTCGGTTTTTAATCGGACACACTACGAGAATGTTTTGGTAACACGTGTGCATCCTGAATATATTTTGAATGAAAATTTACCAGGAATTGAAAAAGTGGAAGATATTACTCCACAGTTTTGGGATAATCGAATGGAACAAATTAATAATTTCGAAAAACATATATCTCAAAACGGAACAATTGTGCTTAAATTCTTTTTAAACATGAGCAAAGAGGAGCAACGAAAACGATTGTTGCATCGATTGGAAAATAATGAAGATCAATGGAAATTTTCGACTGGGGATTTAAAAGAGCGGGAACGATGGGACGAATATATGCATTTTTACGAAGAAGCAATAAACAAAACTTCGTCCAAAAATGCACCTTGGTTTGTAGTTCCTGCGGATGATAAAGAAATGTGTCGATATGTTATTGCCAAAATTATTTGGGAAGAAATGCAAAAACTAACCGACGTTTGCGAACCCGAATTAGACGAAAAAGTAAAGGTGAATTTAGAACTTTATAAATCACAATTAGAGAAGGAATGAGGTTACCTATTTTAAAATAATTAGTCAATAATGGTTGGATTTTCAAGGTCATTTCAGTTTGAAATTAATCCTATTTATGACATTCATTTTTTTATGTAAATTATATGCTTTGAATTTAAAAATAAAATAAAGTTTACGTGTGTTTTTTATTTTTCATTGGTTTAAGAATTTAAAACAGGCTAACGCGCTGAAAAACAGACGATAATTCGCTTTTTTGTATGATTTTGCGCCTAAACTTTCAACAACCCAATAATTTGTTCTGCTAATTCGGTGCCAATTCTATCTTGTGCCTCTAGGGTTGCTGCACCAATGTGTGGCGTAAGCGAAATTTTTGGATGCATTAAAATTGTAATTTCTGGAGTTGGTTCATTTTCGAAAACATCTAAACCAGCAAACAAAATTTTACCAGAGTCTAAGCCCTCAATCAATGCTACTTCATTAATAACGCCACCTCGGGAGCAATTAATAATCCCTACTTCGTTTTTCATCATGGCAATTTCTTTAGCATCAATCACATAACCATCCTGCGCAGGAACATGAAGTGAAATAAAATCAGCGTGTTTGAAAATATCTTCGGCGGGCTCGGTTTCGATCTCTACATTAATAAATTGTCCGTTATAAAAGTCAACTTTTACTTCTGCTTTTCCAACAAATTTGTCCGATGCAATAACTTTCATTCCTAACCCTAATGCCATTTTTGCTACCGCTTGACCTATGCGACCAAAACCAATAATTCCAAGAGTTTTACCCCGTAATTCAATTCCGTTTGCGTATGCTTTTTTTAATCCGTCGAAATTTGTGTCGCCTTCTAAAGGCATAGTTCTATTGGAGTCGTGCAAAAATCGAACACCAGTAAACAAATGTGCAAACACCAATTCAGCAACACTTTCGCTCGATGAGGCTGGAGTGTTAATAACCTGAATTCCTTTCGCTCGAGCGTACTCTACATCAATATTATCCATTCCAACACCACCACGACCAATAATTTTTAAATTTGGACATTCATCAATTAAATCTTTTTTTGCTTTTGTGGCACTTCGAACCAAAAGCACTGCAATATTGTTAGAGTTGATGTAATTCGCAACTTGTTCTTGCGCCACTTTGGTTGTAATAACTTCAAAACCAGATTTTTCTAAAGCAAGAATTCCACTTTTTGAAATTCCGTCATTTGCTAATATTTTCATATTTTTTGTGTTGGAAGTTGGCACATTGAAGATGGAAGTTCTTCAAAAAAAGGCAACATCAAATTAATTTATATTTTCTAGCTTCTAGCTTCTAACTCTTTCATCACATCCACCAAAACCTGAACGCTTTCCAATGGTAATGCATTGTACATCGATGCGCGATATCCACCAACGGATCGATGTCCTGCTAATCCAGAAATGTTGGCAGTTGCCCACATTTTGTCAAAAATTGAGGCATAATTTTCATTATTTAATAAAAATGTTGCGTTCATAACACTTCTATCCTCAACTGCACAAGCACCTTTAAATAGTGGATTTCTATCGATTTCTGCATACAGCAATTCTGCTTTTGCATTATTTATTTTTTCTATTGCAGCGATACCTCCCAAGTTACGAAGCCATTGCAAAGTCAATAACGAAGCATAAATGGGAAATACTGCGGGAGTGTTGTACATGCTTTCGGCTTTAATATGTTGCGCATAATCTAACATACTTGGAATTATTCGACCAGATTTTCCCAAAATTTCTTCTTTTACAACCACTAAAGTTGTTCCTGAGGGTCCCATGTTTTTTTGAGCACCTGCATAAATCAAATCAAATTTGGAAAAATCTAATACTCTCGAAAAAATATCGGAACTCATGTCGCAAACCATCGGAATAGTAGTCTCTGGAAACGATTTCATTTGAGTTCCAAAAATAGTGTTATTAGAGGTACAATGAAAATAATTCGCATCTGTTGGAATTTCTAAATCTTTTGGAATGTAGGTATAATTTGCTTCTTTTGATGAACCAACTACTAGAGTTTCTCCAAAATTTTTAGCTTCTTTTATGGCTCCAGCTGCCCAAGTTCCAGTATCGAGATAGGCTGCTTTTCCGTTGGATTTCATTAAATTATAAGGGACCATCAAAAATTCTAAACTTGCGCCGCCATGCAAAAACAATGCCTGATAGCCTTTGTTTTTTAGATTCAAAAGTTCCAAAACTAACTCTCTAATTTCGTCCATAACGGAAACAAAATCTTTACTTCGATGCGATATTTCTAGAATTGAAAGTCCAGAATTATTGAAATTTAGAATTGCTTGTGCTGATTTCTCGAAAACTTCTTGAGGTAAAATGCAAGGGCCAGCGCTGTAGTTGTGTATTTTCATTTTATGAATATTGAAATACAAATTTCGGAAATGTGTTCTTAAATTCCGATTTTAGTTATGAGTAAAACTGATAGGTTATTAACAAAAACGTTGTAATTTATATTTTGTGAAAGTATTTTTATTTTCGTTAAAACTTTTTGAATCAATTTTTTATTGACATAGTGTTTTTAATGAATTAAATATTTTGAAATCTTTATATTCCAACAAAATTACTTGGAGTTATTTGCAATAATTCTTGTTTAATTTCATCAGAAACACGCAATGTTCTAATAAAGTTATGAATGGCATTTTTATCAATTATTGAATTTGTTCTGGTTAATTCTTTTAACGCTTCATAAGGATTTGGATAACTTTCTCTTCGAAGAATAGTTTGAATTGCTTCTGCTACAACAACCCAATTTTTTTCTAAATCTTCAGCAAATTTTGGCTCGTTTAGTAACAATTTATTTAAACCTTTCAGAGTTGCGTCAAAAGCAATTAGAGTGTGTCCAAACGGAACACCAATATTTCTCAAAACTGTGCTGTCTGTTAAATCACGTTGCAAACGAGACAAAGGTAATTTTGCTGAAAGATGCTCGAATAGTGCATTTGCAATCCCTAAATTTCCTTCGGAATTCTCAAAATCAATTGGGTTTACTTTGTGAGGCATAGCAGAAGAGCCAATTTCTCCGTCTTTAATTTTTTGTTTAAAATAATCCATTGAAACATAGGTCCAAATGTCGCGATCTAAATCAATTATAATAGTGTTTATTCTTTTTAGAGCATCAAAAAAGGCTGCAAAATGATCATAATGTTCAATTTGAGTAGTTGGAAACGAATGATGTAAACCTAAGTTTTCTTCAACGAAATCACTTCCAAATTTTTTCCAATCAATGTTTGGATATGCAACATGATGGGCATTATAATTCCCTGTAGCACCGCCAAATTTAGCTGCAAACGGGATATTGAATAACAATCGCATTTGTTCTTCAAGACGTTCGACAAATACTCCAATTTCTTTTCCGAGTCTTGTAGGTGATGCGGGTTGTCCATGAGTGCGAGCCAACATTGGAATGTCTTTCCATTCGATACTTAAATCTTTAAGTTTGGCAATCAATTCTATTAAAGACTTTAAATATACCTCTTGAAAAGCCTCTTTTGTAGAAAGAGGAATAGCAGTGTTGTTGATATCTTGCGAGGTCAATCCAAAATGAATAAACTCTTTATATTGAAACAGTTCCAAAGCATCGAATTTTTCTTTGATGAAATATTCAACAGCTTTCACATCGTGATTGGTTACTTTTTCGGTTTCTTTTATCCAAAGTGCATCTTGACTAGAAAAGTTTTTATA
>JAYWEG010000121.1:0-4864 GCA_043779445.1 Bacteroidota bacterium | reverse complement strand
GAAATTGTTTTTGTAATTTTTCCTGTAAATTCCAGAAAACTCAAACGAGGTATTATTGAATTTATAATCGGATGTTTGACCAGAAAAAAAGATAGGCTCCCTTGTATTTACTGTTTGAACAAAACCTTCGAGTCCATATTTAGAAGAAAAGAAAAAAGGTGAAACATATCTAACTCCAAACGAATGAAACTCATTAAATTGGTAAAAAACACCAAAAGTAATATTCTTTCCAGCAAAATTATAGTCGTCAATTCCTAATTTGTAACTTCCTGATTTAATGTTTTTAGCAATAACTAAAGAAGGAATTATAGTCAATTTTTCAGTTACTATATATTCTATCACGTAGTTGTTTTTATCGTTTTTTGAAACAGCATATGTGACATTAGAAATTCCGTTCAAACGACTCATAATTATTAAATCTTTTTGAATCGATAGACTATCTAATTTTGATAGTGTTCTAGATATTATTATTTCTGATAAAAAACTAGATTTTGTTTTTTTATTATTTGTAAAAATAATAGTATCAATTTGATTTTCTTGTGAAAAACATTTTATGGTTAAAAAAATGAAAAAAAGTACTCTATAAAACATTTAATTTGATGTATTTGAAAACCTACAAATTTAAGATAATGTTGTCAGGAATTAAATTTTGTTTTACTAAACTATTTATTAAAAGACAAAAAATATAAAAAAACTGACAAATACTATTTATGAAAAA
Source organism: Bacteroidota bacterium (assembly GCA_043779445.1). Classification (GTDB taxonomy): domain Bacteria; phylum Bacteroidota; class Bacteroidia; order Flavobacteriales; family Flavobacteriaceae; genus Flavobacterium. The sequence continues at coordinate 4,146 of JAYWEG010000121.1, read as the reverse complement.
AACAATTCTAACATTATTTTTCTTCATTCCTGTTATATTATTTTCGCAAGAAGATAATTCTAATTTACAAAATTACACACCCTCTAAACTTTTGGAAAAAGGTAAAATCGATATCAAATGGTTCAATAATTTATATACCGAAACAAGAAAAGAAGATAAAGGAAATACTTTTGACATTGAACGACAAAATTTTTTTACAACATCATTAGAAATTTTTACAGGAACTTCAGAAAGTAGGAAATTTAATTTTGGAATTATTGTTGATTTTAGATCAAATTCTTTTGGCGGGCAACGTGCTACTTCTGTTTTTGCTTTTAAAAATGAAATTGGAAAATCTCGCTTTGGAATTGCTCACATTGCACCATCAATAAAATTTGCACCATTCAAAAGTTTGAGTAATTTTTCGATTCAAAGTTCATTTTTCATCCCTTTGCACGATAAAGAAAGTAATGAAAACGGATATTTAGCCGAAAAAAGTTTCATTTTCCAAAATCGATTTTTCTATGATTACACTTTTGAGAGTAAAAAATTTCAATTATTTACAGAGTTGAATTCTAGATTTTTCTTCGGAAATAAACTATATGACAACGGCGTTTTTAACCCAAAAGGCGGTTATGCAAACAACAGTTTAGAATTAACACCGGGCATGTTTTTGAGTTATTTTGCTTCGAATAAATTCACAGTTTTAGGTTTTGTACAACAAGCCGTTTTGATTGATTTGGGTAACAAATATTCCAAAGAATATACAGCAGCTGGTTTTGGAGCGAAATATCAATTAACTAAAATTCTGAATGTAGAAACTTTGTATAGTAAATTTTTGAGAGGAAAAGACACAGGTTTGGGGCAATCATTCAATTTTGGTTTGCGTGCGATATTCTAAAAATAAAAACTAACTTGCCTTATAATTCGTATTTATTTTAAATTAACAAAATGGAACACATTGTTATCATAGGAAACGGAATTTCGGGCGTTACACTTGCTCGTCACATTCGTAAATTATCCGAAAAAAAAATAACCATAATTTCATCTGAATCAGAGTTTTTCTTTTCGAGAACAGCTTTGATGTATGTTTTTATGGGGCATATGAAATTTGAACATACCCAACCATATGAGCCTTTTTTCTGGAAAAAAAATCGAATAGATCTCAAATGTGCCTATGTTTCAAAAGTTAATACAATTGAAAAAAAAGTTATTTTTGAGGATAAAACTTCTTTGCAATACGACAAATTAGTCATTGCAACGGGTTCTAAATCAAATAAATTTGGATGGAAAGGTCAGGATTCAGAAGGAGTTTTAGGAATGTATTCTAAACAAGATCTCGAAAATCTAGAAAATTTAGCACTAAATTGCAAACGAGCCGTTGTGGTTGGTGGCGGATTAATCGGAATTGAATTAGTTGAAATGTTGGCTTCACGAAAAATTCCTGTGACTTTTTTGGTTCGTGAAAAAAGTTTTTGGAGTACTATTTTACCACTTTCCGAAAGCGAAATGATCACTAGGCACATTCGTGAACATCATATTGATTTGAAACTAGAAACTGGTCTCGACGAAATTATTGCCGACGAAAATGGTCGTGCAAAAGCCATAAAAACCGACAAAGGCGAAATAATTGAATGCTCCATAGTTGGTTTGACAGCAGGTGTTTCGCCGAACATTGATTTCTTAAAAAATTCAGGAATTGATTTGGGTCGTGGCGTAAAAGTCAATCGGTTTTTAGAAACCAATATCAAAGATATTTATGCCATTGGTGATTGCGCTGAGCAACACGAAGCCATTGGAAACCGAAGAAACATCGAAGCAGTTTGGTATACGGGCAGAATGATGGGCGAAACATTGGCGCAAACAATTTGCGGTAAACCAATGCTATATAATCCAGGACATTGGTTTAATTCGGCTAAATTTTTAGATATTGAATACCAAACTTATGGTTGGGTTTTTGCTAATGCTTCTGCCAATGACACTCATTTCTATTGGGAAAATAAGTGTGGTAAAAAAGCTATTCGAATTTCATTTGATACTAATTCACGCGAATTTCTTGGAATAAACATTTTTGGAATTCGAATGCGTCATGAGTTTTTTGACGCCGTTTTGAACGAAAAAAAGTCTATTGATTATGTCATTGAAAATCTTAAAAAAGCCAACTTCGACCCAGAATTTTTCAAAACATTTGATAAGGAAATTGCAACAGCATTTAAAAATCAATTTACAATTTCTAAAAGTAAATAATCATGAAAACAATTAGAATCGCAGGTTTGCTAATTTTTATTTTATCGGTTTTGATCTTTATATCGACCTTGTTTATGGGTAGTTTTTCATTATCTGAAAAGGCAATTAAAAAAACTTTCAAAGGTAAAAATCCAAAAATAATCGAAAGTTTCATCAAAATTGCTCAAAACGAAAATGTTTTAAATCAAAAAATTTCGAATCCGATAACTTTTATTAGTGATAAAATTACGCCATTAATCGAAAAATACAATGCAAAAATAACTTCAGATATTGCAAAAGAAAAAGGACTTTCTAGTAAAGAAATCGACTTGATAATTGCAAATTCAACAGTAAACAATCAAGTTAATTATTCGAAATCGATTCTTGAATCCATTTTCAAAACACAGCCCGAAAAAGTTACAATCGTTGATAATGCAACAAATTGGATGTATTCTGCTTCCAAAAAATATGATAAAAGCGAGGATTTTAAAACTGATTTTAAAAACAAAATCAAAGACATTAATAAAACCAATGCTTCAGAATTTTTAGTTTACGACAATAAATATGTGAGATATGATATAGCAAAAGCATCATCAATTGGTATTGTTGCTGATAATAAATTTCTCTTTTGGTTCTTGACTTTCGGACTTGGAATTATTGGCTCCCTAATGTTTATAATTTCAGGATTATTTCTTGAACCAGTTGCAGGAATCAAAAACAATGGCATTTATTTGCAAGCCGCCACCAATCGAGGTTGGGTTGGAATTTGTGTTTTTGGGTTTTTAGTAATTTTCTATATTTTATTATATTTCTATCCACATTTAATCATTAATTGGACCAATATTGTTGATCCTTTAAAGCAAATTTTCGTGAAAAATGGTGTCGCTTCGCAATGGTTCTTATACGGAATTTTGTATTGCACGTCAATGATTGTGATGGGAATTCGAATGTTCATAAAATACCGACACAATCAATATCAAATAGTTAGAACGGCGAGTGTTTTATTTTTTCAAATTATTTTCGCTTTTTTATTGGTTGAAATTTTACCGCTTTTTGGGTTGCCTGGTGTTGATTTAAAAAACGCTTGGCCGTTGGATTATAATTTTATAACCGATTGGAATGTAAAACAATATCTCGACGCTGGACATTTAGGAAAATTCATGTTTTTCTGGGGAATTATTCTTTCGATTGTGGTAGTGCCAACGATGGTTTATTTCTTCGGAAAACGTTGGTATTGCTCTTGGGTTTGTGGTTGCGGTGGCTTGGCAGAAACTTTGGGCGATCCATACAGACAATTATCGGACAAACGACTAATTGCTTGGAAAATTGAACGCTGGACGATTTATCCAATACTGGTTTTTGCAATAATCATGACGATCGTGGTTGGTTTTAATACTTATAATATTATCCTGTCACAAGAAAATGTTGGTGACAATAGTTTGTTTGGAATAAATGCCTATAAAATCAACGAAATTTATGGTTTTTTTATTGGTTCTATATTTTCAGGAATTATTGGAACAGGTTTTTATCCTGTTTTAGGCAATAGAACTTGGTGCCGATTTGGTTGTCCTTTATCAGCGTTTATGGGAATTGTACAACGTTATAAATCAAAATTCAGAATCACGACCAATGGCGGTCAATGCATTTCGTGTGGCAATTGTTCGACTTATTGCGAACAAGGTATTGATGTGCGTGCCTATGCTCAAAAAGGAGAAAACATTGTTCGCGCTTCGTGTGTGGGTTGCGGTATTTGTTCGGCTGTATGTCCGCGTGGAGTATTGAAACTCGAAAATATTTCTGAAAAAGGAAGAATAAATTCCAACGATATTTTGCTTGGCAATGATTTGAATTTGGTTGATTTGTTGAATCAGAGATAAATTTTTTATATAAAAAAATAAATTTTTAAAACCTAAAATCAATAATTTTCGTAATTTAGATTTA
>JAYWEG010000120.1:0-4885 GCA_043779445.1 Bacteroidota bacterium | reverse complement strand
TATCTTTCAAATTGAAAGATTTCATTTTTAGAGAAAATAACGGAATTTCAGCATTCATTATATAAGCACTCAACAGTGAAATTATTACCAAAGCGATTTTCTTAAATAATAAATTTGAATCATTATCTGTACTCAAATGTTCTCCAAAACAGAAAGGCAAACTCAAAATAAACAGAGCGTTTGCGGGAGTTGGCAAGCCAATAAACGAATCGGATTGACGCGTATCTATATTGAAATTTGCTAAACGATAACAAGCTCCCAAAGTAATTATAAAACCAATTGCCGAAAAAACAGAAATCAAACCAGGATCATATTCCATACCTTGAAACATTTGAAACATCACAAAACCCGGTACTACTCCACTGGTTACCATGTCAGCTAAAGAATCTAATTGTAACCCTAACGGACTTGAAACTTTGAAAAGTCGTGCAAAAAAACCATCAAAAAAATCTAAAAAAATTCCAAGACATACAAAAAGAAATGCTTTTTCGAAGTCGAATTTAGCTACAAAAACAACTGCAATGCAACCGCAAAAAAGGTTTCCTAGCGTTATCAGATTAGGGATTTGTTTTTTAATGTTCATAAGTTTTAAAAAAAATTACTATGTTGACAAATTTAATACAATATATGAAAGAGAAGTACGTTTTTTATCATAGATTTTATTTTGTCCATTGATAAATCATAAAATTTTATAAAATCAATAAAATACCTCACGTAAATAACATATTTTTACGCCATTAAACATATAATTTTGCACCTATAAATCGCAAATTTTGAAGAAATTAAAATTACTTTTTTTTATATTAATCCTGCAAATTTCTTTTGCTCAAACCGTTAGAAAATATTCTAATGATTTTTTGTCTATTGGAGTAGATGCTGCCGCACTTGGAATGTCCAACGCTGTCACAGCAAGTTCAAACGACGTTAATGCAACCTATTGGAATCCAGCGGGTTTGATACATCTCGAAGACAAACAAATATCGTTTATGCATGCCAGTTATTTTGCAAATATTGCGCAATATGATTTTGCAGCCTATGCAGCACCAATTGATGAAGAAAGTGCATGGGGATTTTCTGCCATTCGATTTGGTGTTGATAATATTTTAAACACAACACAATTAATTGACAATCAAGGAAATATAAATTACAATCGAGTAAGCCTTTTTTCTACTGCCGATTATGGTTTTACTTTTTCTTATGCACGTAAACTAAAAGTTCCAGGATTTCAATATGGTGTAAATGCAAAAATTATACGAAGAATAATTGGTAATTTTGCCAGTTCATGGGGATTTGGTTTTGACGCTGGTGTACAATTTGAAAGAAATAACTGGAAATTTGGATTAATGCTTCGAGATATTACAACTACCTATAATATTTGGAATATTGACGAAGCCGAATTTGCAACCATCAAAAATGCTATTCCAGGACAAAATCAAGAACTACCCGAAACAACAGAAATAACTTTACCAAAAGCACAACTCGGAATGTCGAAAAAATTCGAATTTCATGATGATTTTACCTTGCTTGCAGCAGCAAATTTAAATATGCAGTTTTTTAGAACCAATGATATTATTTCCTCGAATTTTGTGAGTGTGAGCCCTGCACTTGGATTTGAAGGTGGCTATTCTGATTTGGCTTTTTTGCGAGTTGGAGTTGGCAATTTTCAAAAAATTACTCAAATAGATCGGACTCAAAAAGTAGATTTTCAACCTAATTTTGGACTTGGATTCAAATATCGAGGCATTGAAATAGATTATGCATTGACCGATCTGGGCAACCAAAGTGCAGCGCTTTATTCGAATGTTTTCTCTCTGAAAGTAGATCTATCAATTTTTAGATAATTATTAATTTTATGTCTACAATTTTATTCAAAAAATACCTATATTTTTTTATATTATTTAGTTCCATTTCTGGTTTTTCTCAATTCATAAAACTTTCTGAAAATTCAAAAATTAGCGTTTTAACCATTGGTCTAGCAGATGAATCGCATTCGCTTTATGGTCACACTGCAATTCGAGTTAACGATCCATCCAACGGAATTGATTTGGTTTACAACTACGGAATGTTTGATTTCAATACCGAATATTTTATTCTTAAATTCGTGAAAGGTGACATGCAATATTTTGCGATTTCGTACCCATATCAAGATTTCGAAAATAGTTATCACGAAGAAAACAGAAGTATTTATGAACAAAATTTGAATATTTCAATTTCGGAAAAACAACTTTTATATGATAAACTAAATGCTGTAATTTATTCTGACGAGCGATTTTATACTTATAAATTCATTGACAGAAATTGTACAACTAAAGTCATGGATATTCTAAATGATGTTTTAGTAAACAAACCAATTATTAAAAAAAATATCGAAACCAGAACGTATCGCGAAGTTCTTTTTCCGTTTGTGAAAAATCATTTTTTTATGAAATTGGGTATTAATATTATTTTTGGAACCAAAGTCGATGAAAAAGCAACAAAATTGTTTTTGCCTTTGGATTTGATGGAAAACCTTAAAAATACAAAATACAACAATCAAAATTTAGTTTCTGAAACAAAAACTAATTTCGAGGCCAAACGAGAAACAAATACTTCTATTTTTGATAGTATTTACTCTTTGAGTTTCTTACTTTTTATTGTTGTAATTCTAAACAAAAAAATAACAACAAGCCTCTATTTTCTGATTTTTGGAACCATTGGAATACTATTTTCCGCAATAGGATTGTATTCGTTCCACGAAGAAGTGTTGTGGAATTATAACATTTTACTTTTCAATCCAATGCTCTTGGTCTTGTTGTTTTTTATGATCAAAAAAAATGCAATTTGGATTAGGAAAATTAGCACATTTTGCTTAATCTGTATTGGTATTTATGTAATTTATATGTTTAATAAAGTACATTTTTACATTATGATTCCAATGATTTTAAGCACGAGTATTTTACTTTTCAGAAACAGAAATCGATTATTGCCCACGATAAAATAAAACCGTACTTAGAGTTTTGATCATGATATTTATATCTAAAAATACGCTTCGATGTTTGATATAATACAAATCATATTGTAGTTTAATTAGACTATCATTAATCGATTCCCCATAAGAATAATTCACTTGCGCCCAACCTGTCAGTCCAGGTTTAACAACATGTCGAGTCTCGTAAAACGGCATAATTTCTGAAATTTCTTTCACAAAAAATGGTCTTTCTGGTCGCGGACCAATTACCGACATGTCACCTTTTAGAATATTGATAAATTGTGGAAATTCATCTATTCTAGACTTTCGAAGGAACTTTCCAAATGGTGTGATTCTATAATCATCTGTAGTTGCAAAAACGGCATTTTCGGTTTCGGCGTTTTGAATCATACTACGGAATTTGTAGATCATAAATATTTTACCGTTTTTACCTACGCGTTCTTGAGTGTAAAATAAATTGCCTCGATTTCCTAGAAAATTAAAACTATAAATTGGAAACATAAGAACTATCCCAATAAAAATTCCAATTATTGAAATTAAAATCTCAAAAATTTTCATAAAAAGTAAATACAATTGATTGTGATTACTTCTACTAAACGGAAAAAATTTATAAAAATCCTTTGCTATTAATTGCACTGGAATTCGTTGTGTAATACTTTCATAAACCTGAGTATATTCTCGAATAATAAATCCATTTTCTAGTGAATTCAAGAGTTGTGAATATAAATTAGTTGTAATTCCATCGGTTTTTCGAGAAGCAATTACAATTTCTGAAACAGATCTCAGTCTTGAAAACTCTATTAATTTTTCTGCAGAAATAGATTTTATTTTAGATTGAAATTTAGCTTTAGAATTTTGATCTGTATTTACAAAACCAATAATAGAATAATTGGGATCTACATTTTCAATGCCTTGAATCAACTCATCCACTTGGTCTACATCGCAGACCAAAACAACATTTTTTTGAAATCTTTTTGAGGCTAAAAACTTTAGATAAAAAATTCTCCAAAGATATAAAGCAACAAAAACAGAAACAAAAAAATAAATAATTTGCAACCGATTAGAAGGTAAAATTGGAGTGAAGATTGGTGTTAACAAATAGACTAGAACCGTAGTAGCAGATGTTAATAATACACTTTTGGTAATTTGGAGTTGGTTACTTGCAACTTGCAAATTATACATTTCAAACACAGAACCAAAAATTAAAATATATAAACCCAGAACAATAGTCCAATAGAAATTAGTTGTAGAAATATCGAAATACGTAAATTTAAAAACTAAATTGACAAAATTTAGCAATAGCAAAACGGAACTTACATCAAAAACCCGAAGCAGCAATTTGCGTTCCGAAATCTCGAAATGTATGTTTTTATTTTTCACAATTATTTTCGTTTCTAACTGCAAAGTAACTTATTTTTGGGCTATTTATTGTTAAATTCTAATGAAATTATCAAAGAAAAATAAAAAACTCAATTTCAATGTTTATCATTTAGGATCAGAATCAGAATCATCGAATTTAACATGTAGCAAGGATAATGCATAAATGAAACTTGGAGCTGCTGTTCTCATGGCAGCATGATTGATGGTCAAAAACCAAAAAGCCAGAAAGGAAAAAAGATAAATGTGTTGCTTATTATTTCGATATAAAAATAATGGAGTTAGCAATAAAATCAATAATGAAATTATTCCCAAAGAACCATGTTCTGCTAAGGTTCTAGAAATTTCATCGTGAGAATTCATAGCGACACCCGTTTTTTCTTGTCTAATTTCAGCACCTTTTCCTACTCCAACTCCAAAAACGGGATTATCTAGAAACATTTCGATTTCGGTTTGAAATATATCAGCTCGTCCTGTAGTAATATCTCCTTTATTATTTCCTACAGCATTTTGATTTGCATATCTTTTATCAATAGAACC
>JAYWEG010000119.1:0-12321 GCA_043779445.1 Bacteroidota bacterium | reverse complement strand
AAGAGTTAATAAAGAAACAAATACGGTTGAATTTCCTTTAATTTTTAAGGAATATAAAACTGATTTTGCAACACCATATTTCAATGAAATAGATTTTGTAAATATATTTTTAGCCAAAAAACTTGACAATAAAATGAAAATTGGCTACTACGAATTTGATTGGTCTTTAAATGAAAAATAATAATTTCATAAAATTAGTTTTAATCACTTTTAAAGATCTTTAAAAGTTTTAGTGCCGTATCAATTTTATAAACACTTTAGTATATGCTACAAGGCAGATTAAAAATGCTTAAAACGGGGACGACAAAAAACTATTTTCGTTTTAATCAAAAAAGTTTAATAATTTTATAAAAAAACCGTTTCAATTTTGTGACTGCCTCATTTTTTTAGGTTTTTTTCTACTTTTCTAATTAACAAATTATCTCAATTCGCTATATTTGCAATTCAAAATAAAAAATTATGTTTAGTAATCTTAGCGATAAATTAGATAAAGCCTTACAAGTACTTAAAGGTCACGGAAAAATAACCGAAATTAATGTTGCTGAAACGCTCAAAGAAGTGCGTCGTGCTTTGTTAGATGCCGATGTCAATTTCAAAATTGCAAAAGATTTTACCACTCGAGTAAAAGAAAAAGCGATTGGTCAAAATGTACTTACCACGCTGCAACCAGGCCAACTTCTTGTTAAATTGGTTAAAGATGAATTAGTCGAACTAATGGGTGGCGAGGTTTCAGGAATCAATCTATCCGGAAACCCAACAGTCATTTTGATGTCGGGTCTTCAGGGTTCTGGAAAAACTACATTTTCTGGAAAATTAGCCAATTTCTTAAAAACTAAAAAGAATAAAAAACCACTTTTGGTAGCTTGTGACGTATATCGTCCAGCAGCAGTAAATCAATTGCATGTAGTTGGTAGCCAGATAGATGTTGAGGTGTATTCTGAATTAGGAAATACAAACCCTGTTGAAATTGCTACAAATGCAGTTAAATACGCTAAAGAAAAAGGTTTTAATGTGGTTATTGTCGATACTGCGGGTCGTTTGGCTGTAGATACCGAAATGATGGACGAAATTTCTCGTATTCATAAAGCCATTCAACCACAAGAAACGTTATTTGTTGTCGATGCCATGACAGGTCAAGATGCTGTAAATACAGCAAAAGCCTTCAATGATATCTTGAATTTCGACGGTGTTATCTTAACAAAATTAGACGGTGATACTCGTGGTGGGGCTGCAATTTCAATAAAATCTGTCGTCAACAAGCCAATTAAATTTGTCGGAACTGGCGAAAAAATGGATGCGATTGATGTGTTTTATCCAGATCGTATGGCAGAACGTATTCTCGGAATGGGTGATGTGGTTTCTTTGGTTGAACGTGCTCAGGAGCAATTTAACGAAGAAGAAGCCAGAAAAATTCAAAAGAAAATTGCTAAAAACGAATTCGGGTTTGATGATTTTCTTTCTCAAATTCAACAAGTCAAAAAAATGGGTAACATGAAGGATTTGGTGGGAATGATTCCAGGAGCCTCAAAAGCCATGAAAGATGTGGAAATTCAAGATGATGCCTTCAAACATATCGAAGCAATTATCTATTCTATGACACCAATCGAAAGAGCCAAACCAACTTTAATAGACGTTAAACGCAAAGCTAGAATTGCAAAAGGTTCAGGTCGAAAAGTAGAAGAAGTAAACCAACTCATGAAACAATTTGATCAAATGAGCAAAATGATGAAAATGATGCAGGGTCCAGGTGGAAAAAACATGATGAAAATGATGGGCGGAATGAAGGGCGGAATACCAGGAATGAAATAAAATTTTTAGAAACGCGATTTATCGCGTTTTTTTTATAATTCAAAGTAAATAGTATGGTTTTATTAGACGGAAAAAAAGTTTCAGACGACATCAAAAACGAGATTACGGCCGAGGTTGATTTGATGAAAAAAAATAATGAGAAAGTGCCACATCTAGCAGCAATTATTGTAGGTAGCGATGGTGCTAGTATGACCTACGTTGCAAATAAAGTTCGGGCTTGTGAGCGAGTTGGTTTTGATTCGACTTTAATAAAAATGCCAAATACAACTTCTGAAACAGAGTTATTAAAAAAAATAAAAAAACTCAACGAAGACGATAACATTGATGGTTTTATTGTTCAATTACCACTACCAGAGCAAATTGATACTCAAAAAGTGCTAATGGCAATCGATCCTAGCAAAGATGTTGACGGATTTCATCCAGAAAATTTTGGAAAAATGGCATTGGATATGACTACATTTATTCCCGCAACACCATTTGGAATTCTAGAATTGTTAGAACGTTATAATGTGGAAACAAAAGGTAAACATACTGTAGTCATTGGTAGAAGCCACATTGTGGGTCGCCCAATGAGTATTTTGATGGGTCGAAAAGGCTTTCCTGGAAACTCTACAGTAACGTTAACCCACAGTTACACCAAAAATATTTCTCAAATCACAACACAAGCCGATATTATTATCACGGCACTTGGTGTTCCAAATTATCTAAAAGCCGAAATGGTCAAAGATGGAGCCGTTGTCATTGATGTTGGAATCACTCGAGTTGCAGATGAAACTTCGGAAAAAGGATACATAATCACTGGTGATGTAGACTTCGAAAACGTGAGTAAAAAAGCCTCTTTTATCACACCAGTTCCCGGAGGAGTTGGTCCAATGACCATTGCAATGTTACTAAAAAACACACTTTTAGCCAGAGAACAACGACGTATAAAATAAAAGAAAATGGTTAGTTTCGAAGATGTGATTGATTATTTGGTTTTTAATGTGAATTCGTTCATTGCGTATTCACCAAAGTTAATTGTAGCTTTTTTTATTTTAATAATTGGTCATTATGCCATAAAAATATTTAAGAAACTAGTAGATAGAAGAGTTCAAAAACGAGATTTTGAACCTACATTGTCCAAATTTCTAATCAATATTTTAATTTGGTTGTTACGAGTGTTGCTTTTTGTGACTTTTATATCAAAACTAGGAATCGAAACGGCTTCATTTGTCGCCATAATTGGTGCAGCAGGTTTAGCCATTGGATTGTCATTGCAAGGTTCCTTATCAAATTTTGCTGGCGGAATTTTGATAATTCTATTTAAGCCTTTCGAAGTTGGCGATGTCATCGAAGCCCAAGGAGTGATAGGAACAGTATCAGAAATCCAGATTTTTGTAACCAAATTAATTACTGCAAACAATCAGACAATTTTTGTTCCAAATGGTGCTTTATCAAACGGAAATATCATCAATCATTCTTTAGAGGGAATGCGCCGTGCGGATTTACAAATTTCGGTTTCGTATGAGGCAGATTTAAAAAAAGTGAAGGAAATTATCATGAATGTTCTCAAAACCAACCCAAGAGTGTTGATGGAACCAGCTCCAAATGTTGATGTTGTTGCCTTGACAGATATTTCTGTAAAACTCGCCATTCGACCATGGGCAATAAACGAAAATTTCTCGAAAGTAAGTTCAGAAACCTTAGAAAATTGCAAAACCGAGTTACAAAGTGCTGGAATTATTTTGAAGAATTAGTAATCAATACTCCCCACGTTTCTTAAACCTTGGATCAGCACGTTTAATAAACTCCGTTTTTCGAATAATGGGTTGTGGTTTTTCGAAACTCGCTTCTTCGGTTTTGCTCGAAGGTTCAATGAGTTGGTTGAGTTCTAAAATTTCAACATCGGTCAAATCGCGATAACGACCCACAGGAACATCAAGCGAAATATTAATGATCCGTGTTCGTTTCAAGGCAGTAACCTCATAACCCAAATATTCGCACATTCTGCGAATTTGCCTGTTCAATCCCTGTGTGAGAATAATCCTGAAAACAGTTTTACTCACTTGCTCGACCTTACATTTTTTTGTGATGGTATCCAGAATTGGAATTCCGTTACCCATTTTTTCGATAAATCTATCGGTGATGAGTTTGTTCACCGTCACGATATATTCTTTTTCGTGGTTGTTGCGAGCCCGAAGTATTTTGTTGACAATATCGCCGTCATTGGTCATAAAAATCAATCCCTCGCTGGCTTTATCCAATCGCCCAATGGGGAAAATACGTTTTGGATAATTAATGAATTCTACAATATTATACCGAACATCAAGATTTGTAGTACATTCAATGCCTACGGGTTTGTTGAAAGCCAAATAAATTGGTTTTTCTTTCTTGTCATGAATTAATTTTCCGTCTACCCGAACTTCGTCAGTAGGCGCAACTTTTGTTCCCAATTCTGGAACCACGCCATTAATGGTTATTCTGCCATTTTCGAGCAATTTGTCTGCTTCGCGACGAGAACAAAATCCTGTTTCGGAGAGAAATTTGTTGATTCGAGTTAGATTTTCTTCCATGATGTAAAAGTACTTTGTTTTTTTGATTTTTAAATCTTGGTTGAATAGAAATTTTATTTACAAAAATTGCTCACTAGCCCCGATTAAAGCGGCATCCTTTTTCGTCAGTTCGAGTGATTCGCTTTTTAGCGAATTGTATCAAGAACAAGAAAAAGATATAGCGGAAAGCGGGATTAAGCTTCGAATAAAAAAGCAGTCATTTTTTTATACAAATTGTTATCGTGCAAGCTGTGACCTAAATTTTTAGTTTCAATGTAGGTTATATTTTTCCAATTAGATATAATTTTTTCCGCTTCACTCAAGGCAACAACTGTATCGTGAATATCATGAACTAGTAGCGCTTTTGTGGTAATTGTTAAAGCGAATTTCTTTGCAGAAAATTCATTAACTTGTCTCTTGAATCTTTCCGAAAAAGTATTTTCTAAATGAAATTGAAGTTTGGAACTCAGACTTAGCATGTTGCAATAATTGATTATCAGATTTTTGAGATCTGATGGTGCACCAAGTAAAATCATTTTATCGATGTTTTTATTCTGATGCAAATATTGATAATAGATACACGCAGCACCACCAATGGAATGTCCAATCAAAATATTTGGATTGTGTAACTTCACAAATTCGGCTATGGTTTTGGCATATTTTGGAACAGTAAATTCTTTTCCCGTAGATAATCCGTGGGCTGGAGCATCAATGGCAAGAATGGTGCTTCCTGTTTTTTGCAGATGTGGTAAGAATTTTTCCCACCGCCACGAATTACTTTCCCAACCGTGAACGAGTAGGATTTTATGATTGTTTCCTTTCCATATGTAGGTTTGAATTTCGTGTTCTCCGTCAGAAAATATATTTTTTTCTGCAGTTTCTAACATTTCTGGAAGTTGATTTGGATTTAATTTTCCGTCACGAGGCTCGCTAAAAAGTTCGTAAGCTAATTGTGATGCTTTTTTTGGATTAATAAAAACCAAGCAATTGATATAGAAACCAACGGATTTTGTGAGTAGAAAATATTTTAGTTTTTTCATATATGTAAATTCTATTTCTCATTGGTTACGAATGTAATCGTTTTTTATTAGTAATGAAACAATTGTTAGTTGGCGATTTCATATAAAAAAACCCCGAAATTTCGAGGTTTTGATTTGTTTTAAAATTTAGAAAATAATTTTTCCATTTTTTCTTTTTCTTCCTCTGCTAATGCTGAGTCGACTAATATTCGTCCAGAATGTTCATCGATAATAATTTTTTTTCTTGCTGCAATTTCAACTTGAGTTTGTGGTGGAATTGTAAAAAATGATCCTGCAGATGCACCACGCTCAATCGAAACAACTGCCAAACCATTGCGAACACTAGAACGAATTCGTTTGTAGGCTGCCAAAAGACGTTCTTCGATTAATCCTTCGAATTCTGCAGATTTTTGAGAAAGAAATGTTTCTTCTTTCTGAGTTTCAGACATGATGTCGTTTAACTCTTCTTTTTTATGTTTCAAATGCGTTGATTTTTGCTCTAAACGTTCCTTTGAGTCAGCAATCACTTGTTTTTTATGCTCCATAGAAGCACGCATTTCTTTCATTTGTTTTTCTGATAATTGAATTTCGAGTTCTTGAAATTCAACTTCTTTTGTCAACGAGTTAAATTCGCGGTTGTTGCGAACTGTTTCTTGTTGTTTAGTATATTTTTTTATAGATTCTAGGTGATCTTCAATAGCAATTTTTTTTGCCTTGATTTGATCTTCCATCGTTTCTAAATCAGATTTTAGTTTTTCTGAACGTGAACTAAGTCCAGCAACTTCGTCTTCAAGATCATCAACTTCTAAAGGAAGTTCCCCACGAACGTTGCGAATTTCGTCAATTCTTGTATCAATAATTTGCAAATCATACAATGCTCTTAACTTTTCTTCAACGCTCAATTCTTTTGTATTCGCCATAATAATTTATAAATAATAAACTGGATTTGTATTTTCTTGTGACAAATAAATTTTATTTGCCAAATTTGAATTTGCAAAAATACTGATTTTTTTGTTAAGATAATCAAAAATATAATTTTTTGTATACCGTTCTGATTCAAAATGTCCAATATCTGCTAAAAGTAGTTTATTTTCGGCTTCGTAGAATTGATGGTATTTTAAATCTGCTGTTAAAAAAGTATCTGCGCCCATTGCAATAGCTGTTGAAATTGCAAAACTTCCTGCGCCACCAAGCAAGGCAACTTTTTTTATTTTTTTGTTTAGAAACTTCGAATGTCGAATTCCGTTCGAAACCATTTTTTGTTTCACGAATTCTAGAAAGTCTTTTTCGAGCATTTCGGTTTCGAGTTCGCCGATCATTCCGAGTCCAATGTTTTGGTGGTGATTTTCGAGTGTGTAAATTTCGTATGCCACTTCTTCATATACATGATTTTCGAAAAGTGCATTCAGGATTTTAGATTCTAAATGTTTCTCGAACGTGATTTCAATTTTAATTTCGTTTGTAAAAATCAATGCTCCTTTTGTTCCAACTACAGGATTGCTGTTTTCGTTTCCTTTATAGGTTGAGTAACCTTCGGAATTAAAACTACAATTTTCATAATTTCCAATTTTTCCTGCACCAGCATCATGTAATGCATTTCGAAGTTTTTCTGCATTTTCGTGTACAGTATAAGTAACTAATTTTTTGATAAAATGTTTTTTTGGAATTAGGATTTTGGTATTGATGAGTCCCAAAGCATCACAAAAAATTTTGTTCACACCTTGTTGATGATTATCTAATGCCGTGTGAACAGCAAAAATAGCAATATCGTTTTTGATGGCTTTCAAAATCGAACGTTCAACATAGTTTTTGCCTGTTATTTTTTTTAAACCCGAAAAAATAATGGGATGAAAACAAACAACAAGATTGCATTTTTTTGCAATTGACTCGTCGATAACAGATTCTAATGCATCGTGGCAAACTAAAACTCCAGTAACTATTTCGTTAGCATTTCCGACCAACAAGCCAACATTGTCAAAATCTTCGGCATAGGCCAATGGAGACATTTCTTCGAGAATTGTTGTGATTTCTGATATTTTCATTTTTTGAAAGAATAGTAATTTTTTGCAATTTACAAAACTCGAAAGTCAAAACAATAAAAAAAATAGTACTTTCGTGAAATGAATTTTTCACGAAAACTACTTTTTAAGATAAAAGTCACGTTATCGAAAGAGACTCTAAAAAAAAAGAGAATGAAAAGTTGTTATAATTTTTTGTAAATTTGTTTTAAATATTTAAGAACATGAATTTATTAGAAAGAATAACCATAAACCCAGAAATTGTTCACGGCAAACCATCAATTCGTGGCATGCGTTGGACTGTAGAAATGATTATTGATCTTTTGGGTTCAGGAATGTCTAATGAAGAAATTTTAGAAGATCATCCAGAATTGGAAATAGAAGATATTTTGGCTAGTTTAAAATTTGCTAGAATGTATTTATCGGGTCAATCGCTACAAAATATAAACTAATGAAGTTTCTTTGTGATGTTCATATTTCGTTTAAGATCGTTAAGTTTTTGATTTCTAAAGATTATGAATGTATTCATGTAAATTCAATTTTAGATAAATGGTTCACAAAAGACAATGAAATTGCAAAATTTGCAGATAAACACGATTTAATTTTAATTTCTAAAGATACAGATTTCAGGGATAGTTTTTATTTGAAAAATACTCCTTCAAAATTGCTTAAAGTAAATCTTGGAAATATATCTAACTCAAATTTGATAAATATAATTGATTTAAACTTGGATAAAATTGAAAAATTAAATTCAAACGGTAGTTTTATTTTAGAGATTAATGATGACAATCTAACTTTTTCATCTATGAAAATTATATCTTAATATTTGATGTTTTTGTAAATTTACAAAACTCGAAAGGCAAAACGGTAAAAAAAATAGTACTTTCGTGAAATGAATTTTTTGCGAAAACTACTTTTTCCATTTGCCGTATTATATGGTTTGATAACTGGTTTTAGGAATTTTCTTTTTGATAAAGGAATTCTAAAATCATATTCGTTTGATTTGCTAGTGATTGTTGTTGGGAATTTGAGCGTTGGCGGTACGGGAAAATCGCCACAAATTGAGTATTTAATTCGGTTACTTTCGGATAAATACAAAGTTGCTACATTGAGTCGGGGTTACAAACGACAATCCGAAGGTTTTGTTTTGGCTAACGAATCTTCAAATGCAAAAAAATTGGGAGACGAACCTTTTCAATTTTATAAAAAATTTAAAAATATTTTAGTTGCTGTCGATGCAAATCGAAAAAATGGTATCGAACAATTGCTTTTGCAATGTCCCGAACCAGATGTTATTTTGCTCGATGACGCTTTTCAACACCGAAAAGTAAAAGCGAATTTTTACATTCTTTTGACCACTTTCGACGAATTATACTGTGAAGATTATATGTTGCCAACCGGCAACTTACGCGAAAGTAGGAGCGGAGGCAAAAGAGCAAATGTGGTGATTGTTACTAAATGTCCAAAAAATGTTACTAAAGAAACTCAAAATCAAATAGCAAAAAAGTTAAACCTAAACTCTAATCAGCAACTTTTTTTTAGTTTTATAGATTATGATGATTTTGTGTATTCTGAAAAAAAATCGATTTTGGTTACTGATATCATAAACAAAAAAAAATTAATTGTAGTAGGAATTGCAAAACCAGATCCGTTTATAAAATACTTAAAATCCGAAAATGATGAAATATTGATTTTTCCAGATCATCACGATTTTTCTGAAAATGACATTTTAGAAGTAAAACAAAAAGCAAAAGATTCTATAATTGTTACTACAGAAAAGGATTATGTTCGATTGATAGATTCTGACTTGCAAAATCAATTATTTTATTTGCCAATTAAAAGTAAATTTGTTTCAGATCAAGAACAATTTGATAAAACTATTTTAGATTTCGTTTCGAGTTTTAAACCAAGTTCGAAATAGTATCATAGAATTTTTCGGGCTCAAAAGGTTTGGTAATGACTTCGTCCATTCCAAATTCGAGAAGCATCTTTCGGTTTTCGTTTAATGAAATTGCAGTTAGAGCGATAATTGGAATTTTCGGGTTAAATTCTCTAATAATTTTTGTGGCATCAGTTCCGTTAATTCCAGGTAAATGCACATCCATTAAAACTAAATCATATTGATTTTTTCGAATTAGTTCTATCGCGTCTTCTGCATTATCAATAATTTCGCAGTGCATTTGTTTGTTTTCAATCATTTTTCGGGTAATCATTTGATTGATTTTGTTGTCTTCGACCAAAAGAATTTTTTTACCAATGAGCGATGTTCTCTCCAAAGTGATGTGTTGTTTTACTTCATTATTTTCCTTTGCAACTTTAAATTTTAAATCAAAACTGAAAACGGTACCTTTTTCGATTTCGCTTTCTAAAGTGATTTTTCCACCAAGAACTTCAACAAGATTTTTTACTATTGTAAGACCAAGTCCTGTTCCTCCATATTTTCTATTGATCTCGATGGAACCTTGCGAAAAACTTTCAAAAACGGACTCGAGTTTGTCTTTTGGAATTCCAATCCCAGTATCGATTACTTCAAAATGAACTAAAGAATATTGATCGTTTATAAAATTTTGATAAGCACTAATCTTGACACTCCCATTTTTGGTAAATTTCAAAGAATTATTAATCAGATTAATGATGATTTGAGATATTTTAGTGGGGTCACCAACTAATGTTTTTGGAATAAGTTTGTCTACATCGATTATAAATTCGTTATTGTTAATTGTTGCGATTTCTTTTAAAGTATTGAAAATATTCAAAAGTAATTCATGAATATTAAATTCAATTTTTTCTGGGATGATAATGGTAGATTCCATTCGGTTTACTTCGAGAATTTCATTGATGAAAGTCGATAAATAGTTCGAAGAAAATTTTAATGAAGATAGATATTCAATTTGAGATTTTTTAGGATTTTCTTCAATTAAAAGATGAGTAATTCCGTTAATTGCGTTTAGTGGTGTTCGAAGTTCATGACTCACAGTAGACAAAAAGTCTGATCTCGAACGAGTGGCACGTTCGGCGTTTTCTTTTGCAATAATTAATTCAGAATTTTTTTCTTTCAGCAATACGTTGGTTTCGTTTCGGATGATGTTATTTTTGTATAAAGACAAACTCAAGAGTGAAAGGATAGAAATTAAAGCAATGGCTAGAATACTTATGAGTTTGGAGTATTTTGATGTTTTTATTTTATCCTGTAATTCTTTTTTTTTCAAATTAAGTTCTTTTTTGTTTTTTGCATCTTTGTAAGAATAAAAATCTATATTTTTTTGCCTATCAGAGTCAATTTTTGTTAATATTTTTTCTGTTTCCAGATGTTGCTTCATGTATTGAAAACTAACCGCTTTTCTGCCAAGTTTATCACATACCAAACTCAAGCAAAGCAAAATTTTGGATTTTTGATCTAAATTTGTATTGAGTTCATTTAATTTCAATGAAGTCATTAAATTTTGAAGTGCTATTTGATTTTTGTTAGTATTAAACTGAATTTCAGCTATGTGAAAGTAGGTTTCTGCTCTAGTGTCATGACTAACTTCCTGGTCGGGTTTAGAAATAATTTCCTCGAATAACAACATAGCTTGCTGTAATAACCCTTTTGATTTAAAAACTATTCCCCTTTGCAAGTTTAGCATTTGCTTTGCCTCAGGATTATCAATTTGGTCTTGAATTTTTTCTGCTAATTTAAAATAAGTTTCAGCTTTTGCATTATTTTTTTTTTTGAATAAAACATATTCCAATCAAATAATATACGCTAGATTGGTCAGAAAGAGATTTTTTTTGAGTGAAATTTTGAATACTTTCCTGAAGTGCTAAAATTGCTTCGTCATATCGTTTTAATTTAAAATAAATATAACCAATTGTAGCAAGAGATTTTGATTTTTGAATTGAATCCTTTTTAAGTTCCGAAAATTCAATGGCTTTTTCAGTAAAATGTATTGCTTTTTGATAATTATTAGAGATGATGTAAAATCTGGATTGTTTTAGATAAAATTCAACACTATCTTGTTTATTCTCTTTTTTTTTGGTTTGAGAATATGCAATTTGAGAAAAAAACAACAAGAAGTAGAAAAATAATTTCATTTAGTTTATTCTAATTTTAAACTAAATTAAGTTTTTTTTTAACATAATCATAATTAAATCTATAATTCTCGAAGAATATCCAATTTCGTTGTCATACCAACCTACAACTTTTATCATGTTGTCGATAACAGATGTTAATTGAGAATCAAAAACACATGAATTTCTATTTCCAATAATATCAACAGAAACTATTGGGTCTTCGGTATAATCCAAAATCCCTTTTAAACTAGTTTTAGAGGCAAGTTTAAAGGCAGCATTGATCTCTTTAATAGATACTTTTTTAGAAACATTCATGGTTATATCTGTTAAAGAACCATCTGGAACAGGAACTCGAATGCCGCATCCTCCGATTTTACCCTCGAGTTCAGGAAAAATTTTAGTTACCGCTTTTGCTGCTCCTGTAGTTGTTGGAACTATACTTTGACTGGCACCACGAGCCCTTCGTAAATCTTTGTGTGGTTGATCATGAAGACTTTGGTCTGTTGTGTAAGAATGTACAGTTGTAATATAAGCTTGTTCAATCCCGCAAAGTTCGTTGATGATTTTTAACATCGGTGCAGCATTATTTGTAGTGCAACTTGCATTGGAAATTATGGTTTCCGAACCATCAAGTATATAATCGTTTACACCGAGAACGACAGTTTTTATTGATTCATCTTCTGATGGTGCCGACAAAATAACTTTTTTTGCTCCTGATATGATGTGTTCGTTAATTTCTTCGAAAGTTTTGAATTTTCCTGTAGACTCTATAACAAAATCAATATCTAACCATTTCCAATCGAGATTAGAAATTTTCTTTTCGTGAAAAAATAAATAGTTTTTTTGGTTTACAATTATGGACGTTTCATCATACGAACAATCAAAAGGTAA
>JAYWEG010000118.1:0-4904 GCA_043779445.1 Bacteroidota bacterium | reverse complement strand
TTAGATATGGGCATTGATGAATATTTATATTCTGGAAATTGGTGCTTCATCGAATGGTCAGAAAAAATCTCTAATTTAATTCCAAAAGAGCATTCCGTTATAAATATTGAATTATTAGCAAATGGAAATCGAAAAATTATTTATATAAAATGAGTGAAAATATAATTGAAATTATTCCATTTTCATTAGAATATATTTCCGAAATTAAAACATTAAATATCGAATGGCTCGAAAAGTTTTTTGAAGTAGAAGAATCCGATAAAAATATGCTTTCGAATCCTCAAGAATTAATTATTGACAAAGGTGGAAAAATTTTTTATGCCAAATACAAAAATCAAATTGTTGGAACTGTAACTTTATTAAAAATCGATGATTTTACATTTGAATTATCTAAAATGGCGGTTACAGAAAAAGTTCAAGGCTTGGGAATTGGGAAAATAATGATGGAATACTGTCTTAATTTTGCTAAAGAAAATAGAATTAAAAAATTGATACTATTTTCAAATACTGTTTTAGTTCCAGCAATTAAAATGTATGAAAAATATGGATTTAAATCCGTAAATCTCGATTCAAATTTTTACAAACGTTCCAACATTAAAATGGAAAAAGTTATTCAACATTAGTTTTTTGAATAGAATGTATCTTTAATATTGCAATTGAAATTGTTTTTTGTAAATTGCATCACAAATCAAAATTCTGATGCCAATAACCTCACCATTTTCTAAACAACAATTAATGCCTCAAGAAGAAAAACTTGAAATTTCGAGGCACAAAAGCGAACTTTTTATAGGAATTCCAAAAGAAACAAGTTATCAAGAACGTAGGATTTGCTTGACTCCAGATGGCGTAAATTCGCTTACAATCAATGGTCATCGAGTACTAATTGAGTCTGGTGCGGGCGAAAGTGCCAGTTATTCTGATAAAGAATTTAGCGATGCAGGTGCAGAAATCACACAAGACACAAAAAAAGTTTTTAGTTGCCCAATAATCTTGAAAGTAGAACCCCCAACTCTAGAAGAAATCGAAATGATAGAACCTCAAACTATTCTGATTTCGGCACTGCAAATAAAAACCAGAAAAAAAGAATATTTCGAAGCATTAACTAAAAAGAAAGTCACTGCGCTTGCTTTTGAATATATAAAAGATGAAGACGGAAGTTACCCCGCAGTAAAATCTTTGAGTGAAATTGCAGGCACAGCATCTATACTTGTTGCAGCCGAATTAATGATTAACAATCAAATTGGCAAAGGTTTACTTTTTGGGAATATAACAGGGGTTCCCCCAACCGAAGTAGTAATTATAGGAGCAGGAACCGTTGGTGAGTTTGCAGCAAAAACAGCCTTAGGTTTGGGAGCAAGTGTTAAAATATTCGATAATTCAATTACAAAACTTCGTCGTTTGCAAAATAATTTAAGCCAGCGAATTTTTACTTCAACTATTCAACCAAAAGCATTACTGAAAGCACTTCGTCGATGTGATGTCGCTATTGGAGCCATGCGCGGAAAAGATCGTTGTCCAGTTGTTGTGACAGAAACTATGGTCGATCACATGAAAAATGGAGCCGTAATTGTAGATGTTAGTATCGATACTGGAGGTTGTTTCGAAACTTCCGAAATTACAACACACGAAAAACCAACCTTTATAAAAAACAATGTTTTGCATTATTGTGTTCCAAATATTCCATCGCGATATTCTAAAACGGCATCATTATCAATTAGTAACATCATTACACCTTATTTGCTTCAAATTGCCGACGATGGTGGCATTGAGCCCGCCATCCGATTTAACAAAGGTTTAAAAAATGGTGTATATGTATACCATGGAATTTTAACAAACAAGTCCATTGGAGATTGGTTTAATTTACCCGACAGCGATATCAATTTGATTGTTTTTTAAGCTACATTATTGCGAAATAATTAACATTTCCTGATTTTTTAAATTTGTACTTTTGCAACATCTTTAAAAGATTTGAAAAATGAAATTTACGCATCGATTAGCTTATTATTTATTTGGATTTATGATTGGAGGACTTTTTTTGAAGTTCATTTTAGATTACACTGGCGGAAAAGGAATGGATTTTTGTTACTTACCAAATGCTCGAGTATTAAAAAACATTCGAAACAAACCTTTCGATTATTCTGAAATGGCCAAACAAAAATTAGATCAGAAAATAATTACGTTAGAGGACGTTAAATACATATTAACCGAAGGAGATGTCGATTTTGAATTAAGTAAAAAACCATTACAAGGTGGTAAATTGTATGTTGTTAATGGTGAAACACTAAAACATATTCCAGTAACTTTAGAAGTTATAAATAAAGAAGAAAAAGCAATTTTAAAAGATATAATCAAAAAATAAAATCCAAAATTTTAGAATACAATAAATCAAAATAAATGGCAAGATTCGTCGAAAACGATTTACCAAAATCAAAAATTACTGCAAGTTCATTAAAAAAAGCCAAAATAATTTTCAAATATGCAGGCAAAAACCGTTGGAAGTTTTTTATTGGATTAATATTTTTATTACTAACTAGTATAACTGCATTGGCTTTTCCAAAATTTATGGGAATGTTGGTGGATTGTGTCAATAAAAAAGATGGTGTACTAGCCAATAAAATTGCGTTAGGTTTAATGCTAGTTTTAGTTTTACAATCTATTTTTTCGTTTTTTAGATTGTCACTATTTGTGAATTTCACCGAAAACACATTAGCAAATGTTCGTTTGGCGCTTTATACTAATCTTGTAAAACTTCCAATGTCGTTCTTTTCTCAAAAACGTGTTGGGGAATTAAATTCTAGAATTAGCAACGATATTAGTCAAATTCAAGATACATTAACCACAACAATTGCAGAGTTTTTACGTCAATTTATTTTAATAATCGGAAGTTTTGCAATGCTTGCCAGCATCAATTGGAAATTAACCATTTTAATGATTTCCGTCGTGCCATTTGTTGGCGTTGCAGCCGTAATTTTTGGAAAATTTATAAGAAAATATTCTAAAACTGTTCAAGATAAAGTAGCAGAAAGTCAAGTCGTTGTTGAGGAAACTATGCAAGGAATTTCTATTGTTAAAGCATTTGCAAACGAATGGTATGAAATTCAACGTTACAAACAAAGAATTCAAGAAGTTGTAAAAATCGGTATAAAAGGTGGACAATTTCGAGGTTATTTTGCATCTTTTATAATTGTTTGTTTGTTTGGAACTATTGTTGCAGTCGTTTGGTATGGTGTAACACTAGCAATTGCAGATGAAATTACGGTTGGAGAATTGTTTACATTCATTTTATATTCGAGTTATGTGGGTGCCTCGTCTGGAGGAATTGCAGAATTGTATTCACAAATGCAAAAAGCAATTGGAGCGACCGAACGTGTTTTTGAATTATTAGACGAAGTGCCCGAAAAAATAAACTCTGATTCTGCAACCGATGTGGAAAAAATAAAAGGCGAAGTTACTTTTCATAATGTAGCGTTTTCATATCCTTCAAGGAAAGAAATTCAAGTGCTGAAAAATGTAAGTTTTAAAGCCAATTTTGGACAAAAAATAGCAATTGTTGGACCATCGGGAACAGGAAAATCTACAATTGCATCTTTATTACTGCGGTTTTATGATATCGAAAGCGGAACAATTCTAATTGATGATAAAAATATTTATGAGTACGATTTAGAAACTTTACGAGGAAATATGAGTATTGTTCCCCAAGATGTAATTCTTTTTGGTGGAACAATCCGAGAAAATATTGCTTATGGAAAACCAAATGCTACTAACGAAGAAATTATGTTGGCAGCCAAACAAGCCAATGCTTTTAATTTTGTGGAAGGTTTTCCAGAGAAATTTGAAACAATTGTTGGCGAACGAGGGATAAAACTTTCGGGTGGCCAACGCCAACGTATCGCAATTGCACGTGCTTTACTCAAAAACCCAAGTATTTTAATACTCGATGAAGCTACATCTTCACTAGATTCCGAAAGCGAAAAACTGGTTCAAGAAGCTTTAGAAATTTTAATGCAAGGACGTACAAGCATCATTATTGCACATAGATTATCTACTATTCGAAGTGCAGATCAAATTTTAGTTTTAGATAATGGCGAAATCAAAGAACAAGGAACTCACAAAGAATTAATTGACCTCGAAAACGGAATGTATAAAAACTTGAGTAATTTGCAGTTTAGTAATTCTTAATTTAAGTTTTAAAACTATAAACTGCAACTGAAAACTGACTACTACTTTCGACCTTTCCTCCTATTACGCTCTATTTTTAATAAATTTAACTCACGACTAGTTTGTCCAGCCACCGAAGTATTTTCTTCGGCACGACGTATAAGATACGGCATAACATCTTTCACAGGTCCAAAAGGCAAATATTTTGAGATATTATTTCCATTTTCTGCTAAATTATAACTAATATTATCTGACATTCCATATAATTGTCCAAACCAAATTCTGGTATCGTTGTTTGCAATTCCATTTTTTTGCATCAAATCCAGCATTTTATAGGAACTTTCTTCATTATGCGTTCCTAGATAAATTGACATTTTATTGAGATTTTGCATCATATATTCTGCAGCAGCGTCGTAATTTAGGTCTGTTGCTTCCTTCGAATCGCAAATTGGTGATTTATAACCTTTTTCTTCGGCACGTTTATTTTCTTTTTCCATATATGCGCCACGAACCAATTTCATTCCGATATAAAAATTATCTATTTTAGCTTTTTCGTGCAATTTTTTTAAATAATCTAATCTGTCCCAACGATACATTTGCAACGTGTTAAAAACAATGCATTTATCTTTGTTGTATTTTCGCATCATCGATTCCACTAAATCATCAGATGCATCTTGCATCCAACTTTCTTCGCCATCAATTAATAACAAAATATCGCTTTTATGTGCTGAAGAACATACTTTATC